>DAOVRZ010000016.1:0-66823 GCA_030627905.1 Halanaerobiales bacterium | reverse complement strand
TCATTTGCAATTCTTTGTATTGCTGTATGACTAACTGCATTTTTACGACTAACGGAACGAAAAGGTAACTGTTGAATCTCATCTTTAATTTGCTTAATAAAACCATCTGTTTTTCGTTGATATCTTCTGATTCCTGGTATTTTAAAAATACAAAAAATAATTAAAACATATACATTTTTTGGTTATTATTATTCTACTTCAATTATACTATTATAAGAAGAATAAGTCAACTTATTTTCACGGACTTAGTAGACTTTAAAGTCATTTTTAATGTAGTGCTATAACTATATTATCTCCCTTAAGGCTTAGCAGGAATATTATTTAATGAGTAAAATATCATAGAAATAAATACTTTACTAATTAGATGATTCATCCACTAAAATATGTGTCAAGGTAATTATAATATAATTTTACACAATATGTGTGAAGCATATATAAGGAAACAACTCTATATGTTTTAATAGAATTTTTTATGAGAGAATCATTAGATACTATAATTAAATTCTACTCATTAAAAACTTTAATATTTTGATTAATTAGTTTTTTATTTACTACCCATAAAAATCCGCAAATCGATATTAGGTACAGACCGTGAATTTAAAAGACAATTCAAATAAGCTAAGTCAACCTAGCTCATTTACATCTTACTGCGATAGTATTAATGAAATTTGATAAAAGTAATCAAGTTAGGATAACTGAAAACCGTTTATGTAAATATAAGGCTAACTGGTCTCCAAAAAAACAAAAATAATCTTTTTAAAAAGCTCAAAACCAACTCTTATTTCACTGAAATTCGGGTCATTAATACCAATGACTCAAATGAATTTTAACTTTCAAATAATCCCAATTACACTAATTCAGCACCATTTAGTCTCTAATTTAAACAAAATTTACTTTTACAAAACATTAATAAGATCTTGAATAAAATTATAAGGGGAATCATGAAACTCTAAAAATTCATCTTATTATCATCTTACTTGAGAATTACCCATCAATAATGATTCACCTTACCTAATCCTAAATCATCTTTTACTACAAACAATGCATTTTACTTTCCGCTTCATCCCATATTACTGTATAGCCTTGTCCTTTAGAACAAAAGATGGAAGATGAAGTATATTCAGGATCAGCAGATTTGTTATAGCCCTTTCTTTCAACCACTTCTTCTGTGTTATGACAAATATCATATCCACCAAATAATAAGCTTAGTCTACCTTTACCCTTTGTAAAAGAGGCTAACTTTGTACTATAATTCATAAAAGTGGCTACTGGAACTTTTCCCGTTATTATTGCCTTTTCACCAACAACTTTTGGTGAGTTAAAACTTCCATAGCAATACTGTAAATCTGATAACACTCTGCTAACATGGTCTAACTCCACTTTGATTTTAAATTCATAATACGGTTCAAGTAAGACATTGTTTGCTTTTTCTAGTCCTTGTCTTAATGCTCTATAGGTAGCTTCTCTAAAATCACCACCACTTGTATGTTTATTATGGGCTTTACCTTTTAACAATGTCACTCTTATGTCTGTAATCGACGAGCCTGTCAATAATCCATGATGCTCTCTCTCAAATATATGATGACGTACTAAGTTCTGATGTCCTTTTGTTAGCCAATCAGTATGACATTTATTATCAAAGATAATGCCACTATTTCTTTCTCCAGGCTCTAATTTAAGATGTACCTCTGCATAATGACCTAAAGGCTCAAAATGTCCATATCCGTTTACAGTAGTATCAATGGTTTCTTTATAGATAATTTCTGGGGTTCCAAATGTTACTATGAAACCAAAACGATCTTTTACTAGTTGCTCCAATACTTCTAACTGAATAATTCCCATAACATGAATATGTATTTCCTGTAAGGTTTCATCCCATTTAACATTCAAAGATGGATCTTCTGCCTCTAGAATTTTAAACCTTTTTAAAACATCTTTTTTATTTAAACTTGAATCAAATATTACTTTTGATTTTAAAGTTGTCACCATTTCATAAATTGCTTTTTCTTTTAAAGCTCCTATACCATCTCCTGCTGATGCTTTTGATAAACCATTTACTGCTACAACTTCTCCTGCTTTTACTTGATTTACAGTTGTAAATTTACTGCCATTATATATTCTCAGTTGAGTGATTTTTTCATGAATATCATTTTCACCATCGTTATAACACACTTCTTCTCGTATATTTAATATTCCGCTTAGCACTTTAATAAAGGTTGTTCTTACGCCATTTTCATCATAACGTATTTTATAGACCCTACCTGCAAATGATCCCTTTTCTGAGTAATTTGTAACGGTAAGGCTATCAAAACTCTCTAGAAAACTCATTATCCCTATATCTTGTAAAGCTGAGCCACTTGCGCATGGAAAGATCAGATTTTCTTTTATCATTGCTTTCATAATATCTAGCCACAGCTCAAAATCATAGTTCTCTTCCAAGTATTTTTCTAATAACACTTCATCTCTTTCTGCGATAAATTCTATTAAAGGCTCTTTCATCTTACCTTCAGTAAAGTTTTCTGTAATATCACAAACATTCTTTGTGAAATTCATTTTAATTTCTTCTATAACACTGCTCATATCTGCACCAATTCTATCTGATTTGTTTATAAAGAAAAATGTTGGAACATTATGTTTTCTAAGTAGTTGCCACACTGTCTCAGTATGAGCTTCAATCCCTTCGACTGCGCTGATAATAATTATAGCATAGTCCATTACTTTGATTGCTCTTTCCATTTCAGGTGAGAAATCAACATGACCTGGAGTATCTAATAAATAATAACTTGAACCTTTATATGACATCACCGCTTGATCAGTAAAAATAGTAATTCCTCTTTGCTTTTCTATCTCATGAGTATCTAAGAAAGTATCCTGATGATCAACTCGCCCTCTTTGTCTGATACTTTTAGTGTGATAAAGTAGCTGTTCTGAAAATGTTGTTTTGCCAGCATCTACATGAGCTAACACACCTATGGTTTTATTCATTTTCTCACCTCATTTCTAGTAGTATTAAAACGATTTTAGATATTCTGATAAATTTTCACTACATCTCTAATACAATAAGGGACAGTATTTAACATCTCCCACTTAGAGCTATCATCCATAGAGTTTACAATGTTATTATTAGGTACAACATCCATTGCTAATTTTAAATCTCGCTCATAAAGAGAATCGATATTTTTTATCAGATTAAAACTTTTATCCATTTGCTTATTAATACTTTCTAAAAAAAACTTTATCCACTGATTCAAATTTTCTTTTGATCTAGTCTCATTTAATAACCTATAATATTTATGTTTATCTTTTTCTAAAGTTTCACTTATAAATAAATTTGGGCTATCTGATACTTTTTGATCAAATAGATATAGTGAAATTAATATTCTTCCTATTCTACCGTTCCCGTCTAAAAATGGATGAATCGTTTCACACTGAGCATGAATAATTGCGATTCTTACCAGAGGATGCAGACTATCAGTAGGTTCATTTATATAATTATCTAAATTTGACATATATTCATCTACTCTTTGTGGAGGAGGCGGTACAAAGCTTGCTGTTTCAATAGTACATCCTTTTGGTCCGATAAAATTTTGAATCATTCTAAATTCGCCAAGAGCTCGATTTGCCCCTCTAACCCCATCACCTAAAAGTATCTTATGTAATTCTTCGAACATTCTTGTAAATATAGGTATTTGATTTAACAATCTTTCTCCATATTGGATTGCCTTTATGATAATTAAGAACTTCCTTTACATCGTTATTCTTTTCTTATTCCATTAATATGTTAAGTCCATTTTCCATTTGTGCTATCCCAAGCTCCAAAGAATTCACTCTC
Organism: Halanaerobiales bacterium; assembly: GCA_030627905.1. Taxonomy (GTDB): domain Bacteria; phylum Bacillota; class Halanaerobiia; order DY22613; family DY22613; genus JAGMES01. Next base: position 62,991 of record DAOVRZ010000016.1, on the reverse strand, counting down.
ATAAACTACAGCCATAAATGGTTCTCTAATGAATTCAATTAACATCTTTAGGACTATATCAAAATCTAAATTTACCTGGATTATATTTTTTGCGAATACTTTCCACCTAGTCATGAGCTGATCTTCTTCAGATAACAATCCAACTTGTTCTAGAGTATCTTTCTCATAAAGTCTTCCACGATTATTAAGCGTTTCTAAAAGCGCTTCTTGCAATTTTCGTCCTTCAAAGCCATAATGATTGGCTAAATAATAGATATCATAAAAATCTTTCATTCTACTATTAAATTCCATCCTATCTATTATTGCATCCCACTTTTCAGCAATTGTTGATTCCAGTGAGTAGGTTAATACTTCTGGTTTTTCATAATCTTCTAGCTGCACTGCTAATTCTCTTATAACAGGTTTTGGAATAACAATATCTCCAACACCAAAATCAATGTCGAATGGTGTATTGGTATTTCCAATTATCCCTCTCATTTTAACCCTAGCACCATGATATTGTTTATGCTGAGTTATAGAACTGATACCTTTAATCTCAAAGCATATAAATTCATTCTCTGTCTTAATGTTTATAATTCTTTGAACCATATTTACTACTTTATCGTTTTCATTTGATTGATTTCTCATTAGAAAATCTATATCCATAGTAGGTCTACTTTCAAAATTAGTCAGTGCAAAAAGAAAAAGTCCACCTTTTAACACTAGATTTTCCTGGTATTCTGAATGACTTAATCTTCTTAAAAATTCTTCTTGGCAAAACAACTGTAATATCAATTGAAATGATAAACCTGATTTTTTTGATTTGTTTTTTAGTTTCTGTAATACTGATTTAGCAACATCCACTATAACCACATCCCAACTATTGTTTTTACTTTCTTCTCAGCTCTCATTTTTTTAGCATATTTCATAAGATTTGAAGTGTTTTTTTTCGGATCATTTACATAATTCATTACAGCTTGATTTACTAATTCTTTATCAATTTTATTTGAATTCCTAATAACATCGCAGATTGTTCTATCTCTATCAAAAATATTAATCTCCTGACCCTCATAAGTATCTTTAGTCTTACCAATACTCATAAATTTTTCATCAATGTAATAGGGTTTAACCTTAGGATAATCTATATTAAATCTTGGTCTTGCACTTCCTCTGACAACTGCAAGATGCCATTCATTTGGCGTTCTGTCTATATATCCATATATGAATAACGAAGAAATTAAATATATTACAGCATCCGGAAAAAGTCTGGTTATTATTGTAGCATCTGAAACAAATTCTTCATTCTGCCACTCATAATAACCTCTTTTTATCTTCACAATGATACCTTGATCTACAAGCTCTTTAAGTATTTTATGATGATAGCCTGCTGCCTGAAATTCTGACGTCCTTATAACACCATTATGCTCATCAAATATTTTTTTGTATTCTTCATACTTACTCATTGCAAAACTATCTCCTTTTTCATTTTTTAGTGTATACTTACGAATTAATTATAAATGAAATCACTTGTCCAGTCAATCAAAAATGTCTACATTAATAATTAAATGTAGACATTTTTGATTTTGCTATTCATATGTTTTTTGATTTTTATTCATCAGCAAATTCATAATTAAATCCATGTCAACATATCCCTACATTTCATATTCTAAACCCTAATCTAGCAACGATCTCACCTTTCAACTGCTTATTCCTATAATTTGTTTTTGGCTCTTCGCTATATTGTGTGGGTAGCTCTATGGGATCCATTGACATTTTTAGATACTTTGCTGCAGCTGTTATATCTTTTATTTCCCAAAACTCTTTGAGAGTAAGCTTCAAGTTATAAGCCTTAGCGGTTTTTAGATTCATTTTTACAATTTGCCATCTTTTAATACTTAAATTTCTGATAAATTTTCACTACATCTCTAATACAATAAGGGACAGTATTTAACATCTCCCACTTAGAGCTATCATTCATAAAATTTACAATGTTATAATATGTATTTAAATTATTTGCTAAATTACAAAATATTACCTAAATAAATCTAACAGATTATAATAATAGTACTTTCTCCCTCTAGATCTATCATCAGAATAGAGTAAATTTTTATCCTCTAACTGAGAAATATATCTTCTGCATGTTCCGTAAGGTATTCCTGTAAGTTCACTCATTTTATTTATAGTAAATATTGGACTGCCAAACATAACATTCATAATTTTTACAATGTTATTATTAGATACAACATCCATTGCTAATTTTAAATCCCGCTCATAAAGAGAATCTATATTTTTTATCAGATTAAAACTTTTATCCATTTGCTTATTAATACTTTCTAAAAAAAACTTTATCCACTGATTCCAATTTTCTTTTGATCTAGTCTCATTTAATAACCTATAATATTTATGTTTATCTTTTTCTAAAGTTTCACTTATAAATAAATTTGGGCTATCTGATACTTTTTGATCAAATAGATATAGTGGAATTAATATTCTTCCTATTCTACCGTTCCCGTCTAAAAATGGATGAATCGTTTCAAACTGAGCATGAATAATTGCGATTCTTACCAGAGGATACAGACTATCAGTAGGTTCATTTATATAATTATCTAAATTCGACATATATTCATCTACTCTTTGTGGAGGAGACGGTACAAAGCTTGCTGTTTCAATAGTACATCCTTTTGGTCCGATAAAATTTTGAATCATTCTAAATTCGCCAGGAGCTCGATTTGCTCCTCTAACACCATCACTTAATAGAATTTTATGTAGTTCCTTAAACATTCTTGTTGATATAGGTATTTGCGTTAATAATCTCTTTCCGTACTTTATTGCTTTATGGTAATTTAGAACTTCTTTAACATCATTATTTTTTTCTTTTTCTTCAACTTCAGATTCCAGGACTTCATCTAGTGTCACTTGTGTTCCCTCAATTTTTGTGGACTGAACTGCTTCATTTAATAATAAAGGATTCATTAAAATTTCAGCATCAATCTTAGTTTTTTCTAACATAATCTGGTATTTACCAATATTCGTACTTGCCTGAATTAAATCATCATAAAAATATAGAGGATCAATTTTTTCTTTTAAAGGTAATTTATAAGGTGAAAAAGGTTTCATAGTGTCACCCCCCAAAATGGTTGCTTATTTTCATATTCTTACTTTAGTATAATCAAAAACATAAATAATAGCAACTATTTTCAAAAAAATAGTTTTATGAAAACAACAATACCCTTATTTTATTATAACCGCAAATTTTGAAAGTAACCCAACACACTTTATATTTACCTACCAATAATGATACGCTTCACCGTGGCGATCTAAATGGATAATCTTTCAATGCTACTTTTCCCTTATATTTGATATTTCGAATCGAGCGGTTTTAGTCGGACTACCCATGCTCTTTGTGATTACAGGTCTTTCAGTCTATTCAACCACCCTTGATAGACTAGTATGGAAGATGATAGGTACACTTGTAATTTGTTAAATGATCATATAGGAAAAACCCTCAGCATAGGATATGCTGAGGGTTCCCAGAAGCTATACCTTACACGGTCTACGGCTTCTTTTAAAAGTATTTATTATACCCACCTTTAAAGCTGTGGGACTTAATCTATTTCATTGCTTGCCTTTATTATGCACGAAAAACATCTCCATGTCAACCTTATACAACTTAATTAATTTAAATCGTTCAATTTAGAAATCTCTTTACCTACTTTTAAATATACCATTAAAGTTCAGCCCATTAGCCAAAGCCTTTATTCGAGGTAATGATCAGTAAAATTTAGATGCCACTGAAAGAATAGGTTCGCTTCTTGCTTAGTGGCCGAGAGTTATCACATATTACATCTCTGCTAAATAAGCTTCATATCCAATCTTCTCAAGTCTCTCAGCCTTCTCATTCACTTTAACTTTCATCTCTTCTTTATATTTAACAATTGTTTCTCTGACTTTCAGATCACCAGTACCAATCATTTGAGCTGCAAGAATTCCTGCATTCGTCCCTCCATTTAAAGCCACTACAGCAACCGGTACACCAGATGGCATCTGAACCATAGAGTAAAGAGAATCTGCTCCACCTAATGAAGAAGTAAGTATTGGAAGCCCAATAACAGGTAGAGGAGTAAAAGCGGCAATTACACCAGCCAAGTGTGCAGCTTTACCTGCACCAGCAATTATTACTTTTAACCCTCTTTCATGAGCAGTTCGAGCATATTTTTCTGCACGTTCTGGAGTACGATGTGCTGAGATGATTGTCATTTCATAAGAAACATCTAGTTTTTCTAAAACAATAGCTACATCCTTCATTACTTTTAAATCTGAGTCACTACCCATCATAATTCCTACTAAAGGTTTGTCCATCTTTGAGTTCCCCCTTTTTAATCATTAAAAATTTATGTTAACAAAACCGATCTATAAAGCTTTATTTCCTATATCTTTCCGATAATGTTGACCATCAAATTTAATTTTATCAGCAGCATCATATGCTTTTTTCTGAGCATCAGCAAAACCTTCACCTAAAGCTGTTACTGCAATTACTCTTCCTCCATTGGTCAACCATTTTCCATCCTCGAAGCGTGTTCCAGCATGAAAAATAATAATATTTTCATCTACAACCTGACCATTCTCATTTAATCCGTGAATCTCTTTTCCTTTTTCATAAGATGCTGGGTAGCCTCCAGAGGCCATGATTACACAAAGAGCTTTTTCCTCTTTCCAGGTAAGCTTAGCATCAGCTAGTCTCTCTTCAATTACTGCCTCCATTAGTTCTACTAGATCATTTTCCAACCTTGGTAAAATAATCTGAGTTTCAGGATCACCAAAACGGGCGTTATATTCTAGAACTTTTGGGCCAGCTTCTGTCAACATCAAACCTGCATACAATACACCCTTATACTTAATTCCTTCTTTAGCTAACGCAGAAACAGTCACTTCCAATATCTCGCGATTAATCTCTTCAATCATCTTTTCATCTACTAGATTAGAAGGGGAATATGCTCCCATTCCTCCAGTATTTGGGCCTTTATCTCCATCGTAAGCCGCTTTGTGATCATGTGCAGGTGTCATTGGTATAACTGTATTTCCATCTGTTAGAGCAAGCAAAGAAAGCTCTCTACCTACCAAAAATTCCTCGACAACAATCTGACTACCCGCTTCTCCGAACTTTTCATCTTCCATTATATCTTCCACGGCATTTATTGCAGTCTCTATATCATGAGCCACTATAACACCTTTCCCAGCAGCTAAACCATCTGCTTTAACTACCAAAGGCACGCCTTGTTCTTCAATATATTTTTTCGCTTCTTTTGGATCTGTAAAGATGCGATAAGCTGCTGTAGGAATACCGTATTTTTGCATCAGATCCTTTGAAAACTTTTTACTTCCTTCTAGGCATGCTGCATCTTTTGAAGGGCCAAAGATAGATAAGCCAGCTTCCTCAAATCGATCAACAATACCCATAGTCAGCGGTACTTCCGGGCCAACTATCGTCAGATCAATCTTTTCAGCGCTGGCCCAATTCACCAACCCATCTAAATCATCGACAGCCAGTGGCACTAATTTAGCCATCTTACCAATTCCATCACTTCCAGGTGCACAATATATCTCAACTACTTTTGAACTCTGAGCTAACTTCCAAACCAGTGCATGTTCACGTCCACCACTGCCAATTACCAGAATTCTCATCTGTATTCCTCCCTTACCTTGAAGTTTATTTTTAATACACAAAAGTAAACTCATAATCGCATTTCACTAACAATATTATCAAACTTCATTGGTATTGTCAATGTATTTACGAATGATTAATATAAATACATTAATAACGTTCGTATATTTTAACAAAAAAAAGAGACTCTCTATATTATGAGTCTCTCTATGTTAAATGATTCAATCTCATTAACGATCTTTTGTAATACTTCTAAAGCCTCTTCAGGTAATCTATCAAACCCACCATTTTTAACTTCTCTAGACTCCACAAATCTTACTCTATCTTTCATTCTCTCTAGTAATTTTTGTTTATATTTTCTATCATCCATATTTGGAATGAATCCTTCGATTTCCATAATTTCAATATCTGAAAAACTCCCCCACTGACTAAATTCAGCCCGTTCTTCAATAATTTCTTCTAGCACACCTAATGTCACCTGTGGGGTAACTTTTTTATCCATAAAATAACCTGTATTTAAAATGTAGCAATCTACTTTATTTTCTGAAAACAAAGACTTAAACTTTTTATAATCATCAGCTAGAGGATACGTTCTAAAAGGATTAGCATATGGTTCTACAATCAGAGCTTCTGGATCAACACCTGGTGCAAGTCTTTCTGCTGATGTCCGTTTAGTAGCTAAAGTTGCCCCCATTACAGAAGCTAATATAGCACCCTCTAATTTTAGAACTGGAGGAAGTGTCGAATCTTTCATTAACCAAAAAACTGCATTGATTGGCTCATCAAACTTGTCCACTCGATTTGGTGACCAAAGTTTTGATTTTACTGCCCGACCATTTCCGTTTCTTAAATCTTCAGTTACAAGAACAATCTTGCCTTCCTCATCTATCGTTACTCCATTATTTTGTACTGTCACCAAATACTTATTATCATCAGAACTTAGTGGATAATCCTGAGTTTTATCAAAGTATGATGGCTCTAATGCAATCGAAGAACCGTCTTCAGCGGAAATAATAAAAGCATCATCATGTAAGACAGTAATATCATACTTGTTATTATGTTTAGCATGAGTTATCGTTGATTTACCTGATCCAGATAGACCAAATACACCAGCTACAAACTTACGTCCATCGGGTAAATTATATCTTTTCTGCCCACCATGACAGGAAGCATATCCATTTCTATTAGCAATTCCCCAAGCAAGAGTTAAAGTACCTTTTTTATGTTCTCCAAAATAACGCATCCCTAATAATGCCGCGCAATTATGTTCTGGATCAAAAAAAGTTAACCCCATTGGATGAACTGGATGTGACCAAGTTGGATCAGAAAATATGTATATATCTCCTTCGCTTTCAAGGACTTTTGAATCTTTATACATACTACAATACTCTTCATTCATATATTGAAAGTTTAGCATCCATGAATACAAAATATTTTCTTCGCCTTCAGGTATTAATAGGTGTGCTTTAACCATAAAATCAGGATGAAGACCTATACAAACCTGTGCATGATATAATTTTTTTCTTCGCGTATGATAGATTGCTTCTCGAATTTTACCTGCATATTCTTCTTGATCCATCCCTGATTCTCCTAAGATTTTTCTTGCAGCAGCACATCTACCTTTTACAGCTCCATCATTAAAAACAAGAATCTTTGAATCTCTATCTAATCCAATTTCTTCTGCCTTATAGACAGGCATATCTGTAACAATTGTTCCAGGTGAAGCAAAAGCTAAGTTGTATGCCTCTTTTAAATTATTCACATCTACGACGTTATTTCCATAAAAAGCGGTCTCAACTGTTGTTCTAATCCGAGAAAATATAGGGTTGTTGGATCCAATTTTATCCCATTCAAAACTTCTCTTTGTTGCCATTTTACTTCCCCCTTATACAGGTTTTGCTGTAGATTCCTAAACTACACCAAATTACTGTTATCAGATAGATTAAAAAGTATAGCACATTTAGCTATTTACACTCATTATTATTGCACTAATCACCACTAATGTCAATAAGTATAGCACATTTTTTTCTTCTATTTAGAATAATTTTTTTAAATTTTAAATAAATAAACTACTAAATAAGAATTAATCACATATTCTGCATCTTATTAATTATTTTATAAAAAAAAGAAACCCACCCTAGGGTGAGTTTCTTTTTGGCTCATATCAATTTTTTGTAATACAACAACATATTACTACACTGGACAAACAGAACAAAATACGTCTGCGGCCAGAATTGATAACTACTTATCACGTCGGATAGCTTGATCTCTTTCTGGTCCAATACCAATGATGGTGATCTTGACACCACTTTGCTCTTCGATAAACTCTATATATTTCTTTGCATTTTCAGGAAGTTGATCATATTCCCGAATATTTGATATATCTTCTGTCCAACCTGGTAACTCTACATAAATTGGTTCCAAATCTCCAACGATATTTTGATCCATTGGGAAATCTTTTAGAATTTGGTCACCATATTTATAACCTGTGCAAACTTTTAAACTTTCAAATCCACTTAATACATCCAATTTAGTTAAAGCAACCTGAGTTAAACCATTTATTCTAACTGCGTGGCGATGTATCGGAAGATCAAACCAACCACAACGCCGAGGACGACCTGTAGTTACCCCAAACTCATGTCCCTTCTTCCGTAACAGTTCACCCAACTCATTTTCCAATTCTGTTGGGAATGGGCCAGCACCTACTCTGGTCACATAAGCTTTAGTAACACCAATAACCTCATGAATAAAAGTAGGACCAATCCCACTACCTGGACAAACTCCACCAGAAGTTGGATTTGAAGAAGTTACAAATGGGTATGTTCCATGATCTATATCTAAAAGAGTACCTTGAGCACCTTCAAAGAATACACCTTTGCCTGCCTTATGACATTCATCAATCAAAAGTGAAGTATTAGTGATATGTTTCCGCAGTTTTTCAATATAAGGCCGTAAGCTTTCAATAATCTGATCTACATTAACAGGTTCAGCATCATAAACTTTGGTAATCAATAAGTTATTAAACTCTAAATTACGCTCTAACTTTTTAAGCAAAATTTCTTCATTCAATAAATCTGCCATCCTTATTCCACGACGTGCAGCTTTATCAGTATAAGCTGGACCAATCCCTTTTTTAGTAGTACCAATCTGGTTCTTACCTTTTCGCTTTTCTTCTAATTCATCTAACAACAGATGATAAGGCATAACCACATGAGCATTTTCGCTAAGAAAAAGATTATCAGTGCTGATACCGCGCTCTTCTAACCCTTCCATCTCTTTCACTAAAGCAATAGGGTTTATAACAACACCATTACCAATCACATTTCTTTTTTCAGGATACAAAATACCTGAAGGGATTAAGTGTAATTCAAAACGTTCAGTACCAACAATAACTGTATGACCAGCATTGTTTCCACCACTAAATCTAGCCACCACATCAGCAGTTTCCGCCAACATATCTGTAATTCTACCCTTACCTTCATCTCCCCATTGTGCACCTACAACAATCATGTTTTTCATCTCAATTCCCCCACCTTTCTCTAAGATAGAAGGCCAATTCTCGTAAAAATAGCATCTACATGAATAATATAATCTTCATAATTAAATATTTTGTCTAACGCTTCAGGAGTTAAATGCTCCATCACGCGCTCATCTTCTAATAATAGTTTTTTAAATTCTACTCTATCTTTCCAGGCCTTAAGAGCATTTGACTGAACATAAGAATAAGCTTCTTCTCTTAAAAGTCCTTTATCTACCAGCGTCAGCATCACCTTCTGCGAGAACACTAAGCCCAATGTTCGATCTAAATTTTCCATCATCCGATCTTCATGAATCCCTAACTCATCAATAACAGTAGTAAATTTCTTAATCATATAATGAATTAAAATTGTACTATCTGGAAGTATAACCCTTTCTGCTGAAGAATGAGTCAAATCGCGTTCATGCCAGAGAGGTACATTTTCAAAACCAACCATAGCATTTGCACGAACAATCCTTGAAAGACCAGAAATCCGTTCACTTGTAATTGGATTTTTCTTATGTGGCATAGCAGATGAACCCTTCTGACCTTTTTTAAAGGCTTCTTCTACTTCTAAAAGATCTGTTCGCTGCATATTTCGAATCTCAGTTGCAAATTTATCTAATGAAGAAGCAATATTAGCTAACACGCTTAAATAATATGCATGACGATCACGTTGCAAAATCTGGTTACTAACTAAAGCAGGTTGTAGTTTAAGCAATTCACAGACATTCTCTTCAACTACAGGATCTATATTTGCATAAGTACCTACTGCTCCTGAAAGTTGCCCAACCGCTATATCAGAAACAGCATCTTTCATCCTCTTAATCTGGCGTTTCAATTCTTCATACCAAACAGCTAATTTCAGACCAAAAGTAATCGGCTCCCCATGAATTCCATGAGTTCGCCCAACCATCAGAGTATCTTTATGTTCTAATGCTTTTTTACCAATAGCATCACATAAACATTTCAATTCTTTTAAAATTAACTCTCCAGCCTCTTTTAATAACAAAGCAGTAGCAGTATCTTTCACATCACTGGAGGTTAAACCTTTATGAACATATTTTGATTCATCGCCTAAATTTTCGTTAACTGCTTCTAAAAAAGCCAGCATATCATGACGAGTTCGTTTTTCAATCTCAAGAATCCGTTCTACAGAAAACTTAGCATTCTTTTTAATTTCACTAGCAGCCTCTTTAGGTATATCACCCAATTCAGCCATTACTTCTGCTGTAGCAATCTCTATGTCCAACCATTTCTGATAGACGTTCTCCTCACTCCAAATTTGAGCCATCTCGGGAAAACTGTAACGTTCAAGCATCTCAATCCCTCCAGTCTTTCTTACTATAAAAAGGATACCCTATAAACGTAAAATTAACCCAAATAGGTTTTGTTTCTATTTAGGCTACAAATAAACTACATACTGTACTATGATGATTTTATTAATTTGTATAATAACTATTCCTGTAAAACCAATTTGTATTATATTAAAAATATTAAACATTGTCAAGGAAAATTCGAATAATCAATGAAATTTTGTGTTCAATGTTCGTGTGTACGTAATATTTGCATTTTAATTTCACCTTAAACAAAACTTACATCTTAATTATATTTTAGCTTTCTCCATCAAACCCAAACTCTCCATCAGCATTTCAAACTCTTCCAAACACAACTGTTGATGTGCATCCGAACGAGCCCGCTGTGGATTATTATGCACCTCAACCATCAATCCATCTGCCCCCACTGCTAAAGCTGCTTTCGAGATTGGTACAATAATATCTTTTCGACCCGTTGAATGACTCACATCAACTACCACTGGTAAGTGAGTTTTAAGTTTTAAAATAGGAACTGCTGATAGATCAAGAGTATTTCTTGTCCATTGTTCAAAGGTTCTAATTCCCCGTTCACAAAGAATAATCTGTGTATTACCTCGAGCATATATATATTCAGCAGCAAGAACAAATTCTTCTAAAGTGGACATCAAACCGCGCTTTAAAAAGACAGGTTTTTTTGATAAACCTACCTCTTTTAGCAGTTCAAAATTCTGCATATTACGAGCTCCAACCTGAATAATATCAATAAATTCTTCTGCTAATTCTAATTGTTTAGCACTCATAACCTCAGAGATAACTTTTAATCCAAAATTATCTGCCACCACACGCATGATTCTTAAACCTTCTTGACCTAAACCTTGAAAACTATAAGGTGATGTTCTGGGTTTAAAAGCTCCTCCTCGTAAGATTCCTACGCCCATATCACTCAATTTTTCAGCAGTTTGCATCATCTGTTCCATACTTTCTACTGCACACGGGCCAGCCATAATAACTGGCTTTTCTCCACCGATCACTAAATCTCCAACAATCACCTTTGTATCTTCTTTACGCATTTCACGACTAACTAAGAGTTGTTTTTCTTTTTGCTTCTCTTGAAGTTTAGTAGAAGCTTTTGCAATCTCTTTAAAGAGATGCTCAATCGTTTCGTCAGAAAATGGACCTGTATTGTTAGCCACAATCTTTGCATACATAACTTGTTCTCGTTCTGGATCATAGATCGGTAGATTATTTTCCTTTTTAATTTGCCCAACTTTTTGTACAACTTCAGCCCGTCGATTTAACAACTTTAATAGCTGTTTATTTATTACATCTAACTCTTCGCGCAGTTTTTGTATCTCTTGAAAAGTCATAATCTTCCTCCTTTTAATCATTAAAATACCTTTAATGCCGTCCTATACTTAGTGTACCATTATTTGACTTATAATTCAATCAACATCTCTTTCTTTTTAGCATTTTTTGAATGAAGGAATCTAAGAAGAAAAACAGAACTTTATATGAATCAGAACATTTATGAAGTGGTGATAAAAATGAATTCGTATAAACAACTTAAAATCTATCGTACTCAAGAGTTGATTTTAGATGAAAATGGCAATCATTCTACCCAAATTAATCAATCTGTAATGCTAACCAAAGAGGCCATAGATGCAGGACTTTTGAAAGAACTTCCTGATAGTCTACTTTCTGTTTATCTTTATATTCTAACCCATGTTGGTGCAGATTTTTCACTAACGATAACTCCAGAAAAGATTGCAGAATTTGTTCCTCGGACTCCGATTGATATAGAACTCACATTAAAAATGTTAGATAATCGTGGCTATATTCAACTTATAGAAATTACAGAAGATCAAAATAATTATAGCATAATTTTAGCTAGACCTCCAAAAATTTCAGAAAAAACCGAGTCCTCAACATCGAACCTAAGTCAAATATCTCAACCTATCGAATCAGCGCCTAAACAAGTTTCAAATAGAGAAAATGAAGCTATTTCTTATATTTTACAACAAAAAGTCTTCTCTGAAGAAGATCTAGTCAGAGCTATCTCTCAAATGATTCCAGCACAGAATCTAAATTATGGATTCCGTCAAGAAGTCGACTATTGGTTTAAAACCTTTGAGAAGGAAGTCGTTAAAGAATTAGTCCGACGCACAGATGAAGCAAGGCAGAAAGATTCAGAATTAAATTGCCAGGCTTATATGCGAAAAATCGCCAATGACTGGATTGCTGAACAAATCTTTACTATCGAAAGTCTAAAAGAGTCAGACAAGCTATATCGGGAAACTCGCGCTCTCATTGAAGAGTTTGGAATTGAACACAAAAAACAGATGACACGTACTCACTGGAAAACTATATATAATTGGATTAATGCTGAGTCAAAAGATGATTTTGCCCTCAGCGCTAGTGTAGCAAGATTTGCTATTCAAGAAGCTATCAGGCGCAAAAGTGATGGGCGCCCCTCTTTAAAATATATTGAAGATAATTATATTAAACCTTTAAAAAAATTAAAGGCCAAATCAGTGGAAGAAGCTAAGAAGTTTACACAACGATCAGGGGGAATAACCCCTTCAAAAAACAGCAAACTTAAAAAAAATAATCAATCAGACCAGAGTAAATGGCAACTTGGAAAAGATTATACACGTTTTCGGGAAAATTAGTATCTCAAAGAATGGAGGAAATCTGAATGGGTTTTCAATTCAATAAAAACCTATATGACGATAATGTTAGACAAAAATATCTTGAAGCAGAAAGAGCGCGAGATTCAATCTACCAGAAATATCCTGATATAAAAGAGGTAGATCAATATCGTCAGAAACTAAAAAAAGAATACCGTTTATTACAGGTTCAACAGCTCTTAAGTAAATCTGATTCTACCAAAAACGCCACCCATTCTCTAGATAATCTAGCAGAAGAAATTAAGGCTCTTGAGCAAAAATACCAATGCCTTTTAGAAAACTATACTATTCCAACTAACTTTAAAGAGCCAAAATGGGATTGTCCTCAATGCATGGATACAGGACGTATCCTCAAAAATGGAGTAAGTTTTCCTTGTACTTGTACTTTTAAACATCGCCGTGAATTTCTCCTAAATAGATCTGGATTATCCAAAAAGTTAGAAATGTCTAGTTTTCAAAATTTAGATTTAAACCTTTACACCACAGAACCAATGGAAAATTCACCTAAACGATCTATTCGAAAAAACGCAGAGTTAGTTTTTGATGCTGCAAAAAAATTTGCTTATAATTTCGAGGAAAATACCAACATGCGTGGTCTTTTTATTGATGGGCATGTTGGTAGCGGTAAATCATATCTCTTGGGATGTATAACCAACTATCTAATTGACCGTGATATTGAAGTTCAATATGTAGTCTATGGCGATTTAATTCAAACCATTAAATCTAGTTTCAATTCTAACAGTCAGATTAATTCAGATGAAATTTTAAAGGAATTACAAAACGTTCCTGTCCTTTTAATTGATGATCTAGGAACAGAATATATTACCGATTTCACTAGTTCCATACTCTATCAAATTATAGATAAACGATACCGTGAAGAACGCCCATTTATCATTACTTCAAATTTTAGCTCTAATGAACTATCTCATCGTATGAGCATTATGGGAGAACGAATTTTTGATAGAATTATTGAAACCTGCCGCTATTTTCAATTAGTTGGAAATGTACGTGATAAAATTGTCTTTTCAAGACGAGGAGCTGATCAATAATGGCGATTGAAAAATCTCAACTACCAAAAAATAATTTACAATTAAAGTTGGATATCCATCGTCAAGAATTCCAGATCCTTGGAATTCTCCTTCAACACCCTGAAAAATTTGATGAACTTGCAGACTCTCTAAAACCTGAGCATTTCACCAACTCTCGCACCAAAATAATATATGAGATGTTATTAGAACAATATCGAGCTAATGGTCGCCTTTCAAGAACCAAACTCTACATTCAGCTAAAAAAAGAAGGGATCTTCAATGATCCTGATGAGCTGATTGAAGAATTAACCAGTGGTTATGCTTCCCTTTCTGAATTAGAACCTACTGTTGAATTGATCAAAACCCATTATCATAAAAATCAATTAATCAAAGCAGCTCAAATAATTGAAAAAACGGTTCAGGAAGAAAATTTAACAATAGATCAATACCAGACTAAGGCTCAAGAAGTAATTTTTAAAGCAACTACAGAAATTGCAGATGTAAATAAACACGTTTACACTATGGACGAAGCACTTTTAGAGGCCTTTGAGGCCTATATAAATCGAAAACATGGCGAAGTTGATGCTGGCCTTAGAACAGGTTTTATGACCCTTGATAAGCTAATTGGAGGCTTTAAAAAAGGACATTTAAACATCGTTGCTGCTGGTACTTCTATGGGAAAAACTACTTTTGCTCTAAATATTGCTCAAAATATTTTAAAACGTAAAGAATCTGTTGGCATAATCAGTCTGGAGATGGATGCAGTTGAGATTATCGATCGGATGATAATCAGTGAAGCTTCGGTACATGGTTGGAAATTCGCTCAAGGCGAAACTAACGATGAAGAAGATCAACGTATCTCTCAAGCCCTTGATCGACTTCATAGTTTACCACTGCTAATCTCTGACGAAAGGGGCATAAATTTTTCTCAAATTCGCGCCCGTCTGCGTAAATTCAAATCAGAGATGGATAAATTATCTCTTGTAATCATAGACTATTTACAATTAATCTCACTATCAGAAGCCAATAAGAACGAATCTACAGCCAGACAAGTTGGTCAATTGGTCGTACAATTGCGTAACTTAGCTTCTGAATTAGAATGTCCCATCATCCTTCTTTCTCAAATTAGCCGTAGCTTTGCTTCTAGACAAGATAAACGTCCTGTTCTATCTGACCTTCGTGATTCAGGAAATATCGAGGAGGTTGCAGATAGTGTAATGTTCCTTTATCGTCATGCACACACTAGTATTGGTGCTCGAGAAAAAGCCCGAGAAGAAGGAACTGAGAACCATGCTGAAGTAATTATAGCAAAATCAAGGACTGGCTCTACAGGGGCTGCTACCCTCCTCTTTGAAGGCGAATATACTCGTTTCCTGGATCCAGAAAATCTCTCTTATGAAGGAATGATGCCAGGTGAATGAAAATGAATTGAAATTTTGCATACACTTTACTGAAGCTTATTTAGCCCTTTATGAACATGGATTAATAACAGAAGAACAACTTGAAAAAGTGATTAACTTAATTGATCGGTTAAATGATTATCCACCAGAACTTTTTGAAGAAAGGCTTATGAAAATATTTAAGTAGAATAAAACCCCTATAAATAATATTATTTATAGGGGTTTCATTTATAATTACGTATTTCATTCTTCAATGATAGAGTGCATTTTACCTTGTATTCCTATAACAGCTCGAAATCATCATTATCTTTGTCAATCCTAACCATAACTAAATCACGGATAACCATACATAAAAGATTATTTGCATCAATAATTTCAATATCAAAGTGTACAAGATCACCCTCTTGCTCCAGCAACTTTGTATATGCATATACTTTCTCGTGTTTCACAAAAGGACGGTA
Source organism: Halanaerobiales bacterium (assembly GCA_030627905.1). Lineage (GTDB taxonomy): Bacteria > Bacillota > Halanaerobiia > DY22613 > DY22613 > JAGMES01. Next base: position 46,941 of record DAOVRZ010000016.1, on the reverse strand, counting down.
TAGAATACTTTCGGTAATTTTTCTTGGAACACAAATATATCCGTCCTGATGATAATCTAATAAAATTGTATTTCGGCATGCATTATCCAAAAGTATTGGTGAAATAATAGTTTCAGGGAATAAAGTATGGGCAAAAATACCATGGTTATCTGGAACAATCGCTTCAATAATAGCCTCATTTTTACCAACATAACCTGCATAAGTAATGTGTAAGAAAGCTGGTCCAAAGTAAATGAACTTTTCTGCTTGAGTATAGAATTTATCAAGATCCATTGGTATTGATTTTTCTAATACCCCATTCAACTGAATAGAAGGTTTAGGAACATCTACTTTCTCTGTACTGAAAAGAACTCTACCATTTGAGTGTACTCTATCTTTTCTAAAACTACACCTTTTGAGTTAGTGAAATCTGACTTTAATTTTGTGCTAATTTCAATTTCTGTAGGAGTTATCTTCTCATAAGTACCAATCGCTCTAAGAATTAGTGGATTTTTTTCAAAATGTTTAATAAATTTCATGAAATTAACGTCATATAGTTTTGTTAAAGGTAATTTATTCCCTATTTTTTCCACCATAGTTCTAGCAAGTTGTAGGAAAGTTTCCACATGTAATACTCCAGGATATACATAGTCTCCATCTACCCTATGATCTAACAAGAAAAGATCCTCATCTAAATGAATTTCATTCGTTACTATCATAGATTTACCTTCTTCGAATTTGGTTACCCTTTCAAGCAAATTATTTCTCGTACGATCACTGATCATTCCATCTTCCTTATAGATTGCAACAACTTCTTTTCTCTCTTGATCTAAAAAATCAAGTTGGCCTAGTGGACTATTTGTACCTAAACTACCGAAAATTAATACTTCTGGACATCCAGCATCAAAAATTAGTTCTCTCATAAATTTCTGAACACCTTCAGCTACACTCAAATAAGTTAGACCACGTTGCCCTTCCTGAACACGGCGGACATCTTCAATTGCAGCCATTCCAACTTCTCCCCATGCAGTCCATCCATTCCAAAACGTCCTGATATAGAACCAAAGTTTATAAAAAATTTGATAGAGTCATCTTTAATCTCATTATATAAGTTATACATTCCGTTAACTTTCACTCTAACAACATTTAAAGTGTGTTGAACTGGTTTTTTAGGTATAGATCCAAAAGATTCTAAACCTGCTCCATGAACAATACCATCTATTTTTCCGTACTTTTTCTTGATATCCTTAATCAATATTTTTACTGCTTCTCTATCTGCAACATCACACGCAACATAAGAAACTTTATAATTTTGCTGTTGCAAGTCATATAAGTTAGAATACAGTTTTCTTGCACGAGCTAGTTTAACATATTCTCTTTCAATTAAAATCGGTGTTGCCTTTGGATTTTCTCTTTTCATTTTCTTAAGAAATTCAATTCTGTACTGAACAAATTCCTCTTCACTCATCTTAATCCAATCTTCATCCCAAGTAGGGATAGAAGTACGACCTGTTATAATAATATGTGGATTATGCAATTTTGCTAATCCTTTAACACATTCATAAATAATACCCCTACCCCCACCCGATACGATGATTACACTGTTATCATCAATATCAAGAGCCTTAGATTGTTCCTTAATATCTAATTTCTTAGGGATTACCTGAATCGTCTTTCTTCTTCTTTCTGTGTATCCAATCTCAATTAAATTCTCATTCAAACTAAACTCTTTTATCAGTATTTTTGCAACATCTGCTGGAGAATCCAATATCGTAAAATCAACAATTTTTGCAGTTACATCTAGTTCTTTTTGAAGGCTCTTAAAAAATCCAGCCAGCAAAGCACCCATAGGGTTATCACTTGTAGAACTTTCAAGTCCAAAAACTCCACCAATATTGGTTGCTCCAAAACATCCACACTCAAGTTCTGATTTTTCCCAATCAGAATAAAATACCTTACTTGCAAAGAATTGAACCCGGAAATTCTTTTCCGTTTCAATACTCCATTCCTCTGGTGTAAGTTTACTCATAGAGATTTCTTTTAAAGAATATAAGTTAATCATACCATGAACCACATTCAAGATATTCTTAGCTTCCTGGAATGTTCTCAATAAACCAGAACCAATTTCGCCATCATCTGACCAGTTAATCTGAACTGTAGGTACTTCATAAGTATTAGAACTATCGGCAACAACGCATACCTTAACATTTTTCTCTTGTAAAAGTTTTACTAATTCTTTAGTTAAATTACCATCTAGCTGGTCTTCTACAATGACAAAGTTTTTACCTTCTAACTTAAATGGTTTCCCTTTAGTTTCGTCATAAACTTTCTCCATGGTTACTGATACATACCTTAAAGTTTTATCCTCACCAGTATAAAGCTCTTCTATCACTTTTTTGGGATCAAGTTTTTCCTTCTCAATAAAAGAAGTCTCCCTCTCAACATTGTTATTAACCTGTCCCATGGTAAATTCTATAATCTTGTTAATTGTATTTAAATCTTTAATATTGATATCTTCACGCTGTTCAAATACATACTTTTCACGTACCTGACCAATAATTTCTGCTTGTTTTACTGAGTCTATCCCTAAATCTGCTTCTAAATCAAAATCTCCTTCCAACATATCTGCTGGATAGCCTGTCTTTGCCTGAATTATCTCATATACTGTTTCTGATACTTCATCATGGCTTATATTTGCCTCTACTTTTTTAGATTCTAATGCAGGAGCTACTTCAATAGAAATACCTTTTTTCTCTGTAATTATTTCAAAAATTTCCCTTAAAGTAATCTCTTTTACATTGCTTAATTCATCTTCTGATAATTCATATTCTTTTCGAATATGTGAAACAATATCTGACAATGTAAAACTATTAATTGCCAAACCCATATGCAAGGTTTTATCAAAATCAATAACTGAATGAGGATAACCAGTATATCTATTGGCGATACGTAATAGTTCATCTTTCAAAAGATCTGCATCTGTTTTAACTGAAATAATACTGCTCATATCTTCTCTCCCTTTCATAATAACTTTATGAACCTTTAAATATGCTTTTAATCTATCAAAGGAAACCAAATCTCCTAAAGAAGGCTTATTTGAACAAATACTAATAATCTCTTCATCATCTAAAATTTTCTTAACCAATTTGGTCAGGATATCTCTTGGACCCACTTCAATATAAATACGGATCTTAAAATCTTTAAAGATCTTTTTTATAGTATCCATAAAACTAAATGGCGTAACTAATTGACTGGCTAGAAAAGCTGGCATCTTACCAGAAAGGATAAAGTCCTTATCATAAATCTGACCATTTATAGTTGATAATACTGAAACTTTAGGAGCATTCCAAGTATTTAATTTAAGCTTCTCTTCAAAATATGCAAGTGCTGGTCTTAACAATTCAGAATGAAAAGCATGAGACACAGGTAAAACACGACCTCCAATTTTTTCTTCCTCGCAATGCTTTTCAATTTCTCTAATAGCTTTTAAATCACCAGAAACAACTATTTGATCTGGAGCATTTACCAGACTAATTGTATAATAATCAGATACACCAGCAAATACTTTTCGCAGAACAGGATCATCCTGAGTAGTAGAAATACTAATCATACCACCACGTTTTTTTCCTTCAATTTGGTTCAATGCCATGGCACGATAATATGTAGTCCGAAATCCGTCTTCAAATGATAACACTCCACTAGCTGCTAAAGCTGGAATTTCACCAAGACTATGACCTAAATAAAGATCAGCTTTAATTCCTATACTCTCACAAAGAAGAATCTATAAACATATTTACTCCATGCACATTAAAATAATTAGCAATTCTTCCAGCAACAATATTATCCATAAAACCAGGCAATGTATCTTCTTCTATCTTAGGTATATACTGACGAATTTGACTCTGTAGATCTGAGATTATTGACTCCTGTGTCTTAGAATCTAAATTCTTAAATTCAGGCATATTCTTCAAAATTTGAACATACTCTTCTTGACGAATACGTAGATTAGCCAAAATACTAGATTCCATACCTTGCATACCACCAACATATACAGCCGTTCTAGCAGGTACCAATTTATCTTTACCATAATCATCAATAGCTTCATCAGCTGCCATTAATTGTCCATTGTCAATCTGTCCCAAAACATTAGGCGGAATCCTAAACTTCATCCAGGGAAATTCAAAATTCTCAATAAAACTTCCCAAAACTTCTTTTTCATTAAATGCATCCGAGAATATTTTATTTACATCTTCATTCCAGCGTCCCTCGGGAAAAGTACTAAAAAGTTTGTTAGATTGATTAATTGTATTCCAATATTCTTCTACATTATTTGCTCTACCGTTAATACAACCCACACCTACAATTGCAATCTCAGTATCTTCCTGTTTAACATCACTTGATAATTATTCCAGTTTTTCTACCAATTCTTTATGATATTCTTCTAAATACTCTTCTACAACAATATTAGCATTTACACCACCAAAGCCAAACGCATTAACACTACATCTTCTTGGTGTATTATTTGGTTTTTTATCCCATTTTTTAGCTTCTTTGTTCACATAAAATGGTGAGTTTTCAAGATTCATTTTAGGATTTGGTTCTGTAAAATTATGAATAGGTGGCATCAGATCATTCTCAAAGGCTTTTAGAACTTTTATCAAATTAGCCATACCTGCAGCTGAAAATGTATGCCCAATTTGTGATTTAACAGAACTGATAGCTACAGAATTTTTACGAAAATCTTCACCTTCAAATATGCTTTTTAATGTATTGAGTTCTACCGCATCTCCTACAGGTGTTGCAGTAGCATGAGCTTCAAAGTAATCAATATCTACTGGTTTCAATCCAACTCTATTTAAAGACTCTTTAATACATCTGGCTTGTCCCTCAGAACTTGGAGCATAGATAGCCTTTCCTTTACCATCACTAGAAACTCCACTTCCACAAATAACACCAAAAATTCTATCATTATCTCTAATAGCATCATCAAGACGCTTCAAAATTATTGTTCCAACACCTTCTCCTGGAATTAAACCATTTGCTGAAATATCTAATGGTGCACTGTGAGTACCAGAAATACCACCAATCTTAGCAAAACTCAAATTACCAGTTACATTCAAACTACCTAAAACTGCTGAAGCTATGACAACATCACAGGTTTTATCATGTAAAACCTTAATCATTTCATTTATTACTAGAGCACCCGCTGAACAAGCTCCGTCAATTATTTGAACTTCACCTTTAATTCCCAAAAAATCAGTTACATTTTTAGCTAATGCACTATTAGAAGCAGTTTTAAAATTAGAAGCATCTAATTTTGCAAATTTAGTTTCGACCTCTTCAAAAAACTTTTTCTCTATCTCTTTTTTAACTTCACTATCAAGCTTTTGAAAGTCATCACTTTGTTGAAGATAATAAAATGCTTCTTTAGCCCGATAGTTCAATGATGTTTCAGGGAAAAAATCGTCTCCCAACATATTTCCTAATGCGAAGGCTGTCGTTTCAAGGTTAATTTCTTTTGGATCTATATCAGAAGAAGCAAAAGCCTGTAAAACTGTATCTAAAACCATTAAATTACATCTATTGAAATATTCAATGTCTTCAGCTTTAATATTAAATTTATCATATGGAAACTGATAATTGTCAATAATTCCACTTAGTTTACAATATGTTTTATCTAAAGCACTACGATCTTCATCGTAATAATATTCCCAATTCCAAATTTCTTTTGGTATTTCACTGATTCCTGATTTTCCCGACAAAACATTTTTCTAAAATTTCTCACTATCATATCCATCTGGTGGATAAACACATCCATGTCCTATAATTGTAATTGGATAAAATTCACATTTTTTATTCATCATTTAACCTCCGATACATCTTAGTGTTATTAAGTTTTATTTACTAATTCATAAATTATAACCAAACAACTTCTCCCCTTTCACGCGCAACTGTCTTCTTAAAAGTTAATTTTGGATAACCAACAGTTATAGCCCCAAATACTTTATGATTTTTAGGTATTTTTAAAAATTTCGCTAAAACTTTAGGTACTCCAGTTGCATACCCAATGATACAGGTACCCAATCCCATAGTCTGTGCTTGTATCATCATATAATCCTGAGATGCAAGACAGTTATCTTTAGCCATGATATTTCCCTTTGGAGCATAAATAAAGATAACATGAGGTGCACCCCTAAAAACTGGCTTTTCTCCTTTTTCAGCGAGTTCAATTAATCCCTTGAAATCTAGCACAACTTTTTCTAATTCTCTCATTAAATTTGGTGTAAAGAGAGAACAAATTTTTCTCATCACTGGATTCATCCAAAATAATAAATTTTTATAACTTTCTACAATTTTATTTTCCAAATGTTGAATTAAATTCTGATCAGAAAGAACAATAAAATCTCTTTCCTGAGAGTTATTATCACTAGGAGCCATCCTACCAACCTTTAATAACCGTTCAATCTTCTCTTTTTCTACAACTTTGTCCGAAAAACGTCTGATCGAACGTTTCGCACCAAGAAAATTCTCCATTGCATCATCTGTAATCTCTACAGCTTTTTTAATAGGTATAAATTGTTCCATATCCATCTTATGATGAACAATTGCATCAGAAGGACAAAGAGCTACACAATGACCGCATTTAATACATTTTTCAGGTTTCACAGCCTCTGGAGTATTTTTCTTTCCTCTATTAACCAATACACCTTCAACACAACCTTCTACACAAATCCCACACCCAATACACATATCTTTGCTAAAACTTATAATCACATTAAAACCTCCTAATGTTTTTATAATTTATATTTATCGCAAATTTTTAATACAGCAATAGAAAAACATGATTTATTTAAAAAGCCATAATAAAATTGTATAAATGATAACTTTATTGGTACATATGGTATCATTTTTTCATGGAACTTAACATATATATTTTTATTAAGTTCATCTAAATATAATTCAAAAGCTTTAAATCCCAGGAGAAATCCAATACCAATCGCTTTGACCAAACATTCTTTAAGTATCCATAACAAAGTTATTCGATTATGCTCTTCTAAATCTGCAAATATTGTATTACACAACTCCCATTCATTATTAGTAAATACCAGGGAAATAAATGAATGATCACGCTTATAGCATTCTTCACAATCAATTCCCACAATAAAAGATTCTCCAATTACACTGGCAACATAATCTTTAGAATGGGTTATAGATATATTTAATCCATGATCGGATTGTGAAGGAATATAAATATAAGGTCTTCCTTTTTCATTTCCTTTCTCAACATTACGAACAATTATATCCCTTACATCTGTATTAATTTGTTTACTTTTTTTAAAAAAAATATTCACCATTCTTTTAACTACAATCCTACCAGCCAAAAACTGATAACGTAATTTAGTTGATGAAAGAGAATTATAACGTTTATTTTCTTCTGGATTAAGGTATTTCTCAATCAAATCATCTGTTCGTTTAGTAACAATAAAAATATCCATTCCTCCATAGTTAATAAATTTACCGCTATCATAACAACTATAAAAAAGTTTATTTACTTTAACCTGCTCAAAACCTGTTCTTACTATCATGTATTAAAACATCCTTTTAAATCTTAAAAATTACCTTATATCATATTTTGTAATAATGTAAAAATACGATATAAGGTTGAAAGTGCTCTATATTTATTTTCCTGATGTATACCAAACTTCTATTGATTCAATAATACTTATAGCTGTACTTAAACTATCTAACTCTCTATAAATTTCACCATTCTCACCAGTTCTATGTCCATGCCCTACTGGCTGCATCAACACTTTTGATTCCTCATCCCCAAACTCGATCTCTACTTCCCAGAGAATTGAAGGTTCCCCAGATACATCTCCTTCAATGTCATCTTTCGCATAATTGTCATTATAGTCATATGAATGATTAAACTCTGCTCGTAAAACATATGTACCAGATTTAACATCTTCAGGCATTTTCCATACTTTACTAAAAGATTCGTTTGGAGTAGCACCAGTTACTGCATCTGGAAGTTGATTATCTTTAGCTGGCATATAATAACCATCACTGGATTTTACACCACGCTTATGTGACCAGATAGGTAATGCTGATGGTCTACGAATGTTTTTGCCACCCCTCCATTTTGATAAAGCACTACGGGAAGTTACATATATTGTGCTTATATACTTTCCTGAAGTGTCCTCAAGCCAGAAAGCCATTTGAGGTGAATTTTTTATTGGTATTAAATTTAACCACTTCATAGTGTGATAATAATGATCACCTTGTTTTACTGAAATTATTATTTCTCTATCCTTTTCAGCAGCGCATAAATCTCCTATAGTAAAAATTGATACAAACAAAACTAAAATTGACATTGTTATTACTACACTTAAAAAATTATACTTCATTTAAATATCTCCTTTCAAATATAGTTTATCAATAGTTTTTTCATTTCAAAGACTACATTCCTTTCACACTTCTTTTTTCATATTTTATGTGTTTTTGAAATTTATACTTTATATATGATTGTCCCATTGTATCATATCATTTAAAAAAGTAAACAGTTGCTATTTTTTAATTTATAAACAAAAAAACAGATATTTTTTTATTTGATTACTAAATGCAAATCAAAAAAATAAATAATTAAACAGCATCCAGACGACTGGACACTTTTAAACTACTCATTCAAAGACTCTGAAATGAATTGCTTGTATATATAGTCTTTGAATGAGCTACGTTCTCTTATTAAATATGCGTTATCATCAATTACTAATACTTCTGCAGGTCTATTGTGGCCTAAACACTCTTATAATACTTTTTCCTCCAAAAATATAAAAAGGAAAAGGCTCACTAATTACAGCATCAATATCAAAAGAATTGCAATACTCTTCTGCAAACCATGCTCCAGATGATAAAGTCATTCCTGTTACAAGTGCTAAATCACATTTTTGAATCATTTCCATATTGTTTTGTATCCCGTTTTTAACCATTGCACCATTTATATCTTTATTAATAATATTTTTATCTAAGTCTGTTGCATATACTTCGATGTTTGAACTTTTAAGTTTCTTAATTATATTCCCCACCACTCCAATATTAACTACACTGGGTTTTCTATTTGTTATATCTTTTAACTGAAATAAAATCTCTGAAACTATTATTTCTGCCCTTTGTTCCGATTTCTCTTTTGAATAACCATCCAACACAAATTCTTTTGTAGGACTAGATTCAAAAAGAGAATAAACAGAATCTAATAGAGCAATTTTAATATTACAATTATCTACCTTCACACATCTTGCATCTTTCCCAATCAACTCATGATCAATCTTAGGTTTGCCATTATAACAATAACAAGCACCTTGATTCAACGTCTGTATTACAAGTAATTCATAACTAAATGTTCTGTCATAAACATTTGGCTTAAATAATAAATCTATATTCCATATTCCACGGATAATAAACTTATCCTCATCAAGGTTTTTACTTCTATATAGGGCAGCTTCATATAATTGTTCTAGTATATTCATATTGAATCATTCCTTTAGAAATTTTTATATTAATTTATTATATACCTCTAGTCTAAAGGATGTTCCAATACTAAAATTAATCTTTTGAGTTAAGACCCCCACTTCTATAAGTGGTGGGAATTGTTTTTAATAGAATCCCCTACTGAAGCCCCGATGTTCAGCTTTAGCTGGACGAGTTCACTTTCATGAAAAAAGCCAGTGCTTTTGCACTGGCTTTAAAAACATTTTCACGTAGTTATATCTCGACTTTAACTTACCTTTATATTTTCTTTTACTGGAGGCATTACAATATCAATAATATCCTCCACACGATCTGCTATCATAACTTCTAAATCATCACAATCACTTGGTACATCCTTTGCATTATCTTTTGGAACAAAAACCTGTCTAATTCCCGCTTGACGTGCACCATAAATTTTTTCAAAAACTCCACCAACTGGCTTAACTTGTCCTTGAATAGAAATTTCACCTGTAATTGCAATATCTTGACGGATTGGACGTTTTTCGATAGCACTTATAATTGCTAAAAGAATCGCTGTACCAGCAGAAGGACCATCAATCCGACCTCCACCAACTATATTTACATGAATATCATAATCGGCAATATCTTTACCTGTCAGTTTTCTAACAACTGATGCTGCATTAAAAACAGAATCTTTCGCCATACTACCAGCAGTTTCATTAAAACGTAGACGACCTTTTCCCTTTTCTGTTGATGGAAAAGCAATCGCTTCAATTTCAATCACTGATCCCAAATAACCACTTACACCCAGACCAAAAATTTTACCAACTTCCAACGTATCAGAAGCCTTAACACTAACATAAGGAGTCAAACGACTGATCTGAGCCACTTCATAAATTAAATCTTTAGTTATTCGTATTTTAGGTTTTTCCTCTTTATCTATTGTATTACCTAAATCATATAATGCTAGACTATAAGCATCAGCTAAAATATTAACCGCTTTACGTCCTTCAATAGTATAAAGACTCACAACTTCAGCTACACCAGGCTCCAACTCTACATTCAACTTTTCACCAGCGTTATGAACAATTTTTGTAATATCCTCTGATGTCAAAGGTTCAAAAAACACCTCAGCAGATCGAGATCTAAACGCAGGACTAATCTCACCTGGATCACGTGTAGTTGCACCAATCAAAATAAAATCTGCTGGTGCTCCTTCATCAAATAGCTTTTTAATATACTGAGGCACATTCTTATCTGTAGGGTCATAATATGATGACTCAAAATAAGCTCGTTTATCCTCTAATACTTTCAAAAGTTTGTTTTGGAGCATTGGATCCATCTCACCCAACTCATCAATAAAGAGAACTCCACCATGTGCTTCGGTAACTAAACCTGGTTTAGGTTCTGGGATACCTGTATCAGCAAAACTCCTTTTTGCACCCTGATAGATTGGATCATGAACAGATCCAAGCAAAGGATTTGTTACTTCCCTTGGATCCCACCTAATGGTTGTACCATCTATTTCTATAAATTTCGCATCTTCATCAAAAGGGGGTCGAGACATTTTTTTTGCAGCCTCTAATGCTAAGCGAGCAGCCGTAGTTTTCCCAACTCCAGGAGGCCCATATAAAATAACATGCTGTGGAAAAGGAGAAGCAATTTTAGACATTAATGCTTTAATGGCTCTTTCTTGACCAACAATTTCTTCTAAAGAAACTGGACGAAGTAACTCCATTGCTGACCGTGAAAGACCTTTAGCCTCTAACTTCTCTAGCTCAGCGTATTTCTTAAGAGTTTGAGGACTTTCCGTTCCTCCTTCAGATTCGCGAATTATTTGTCTTTTAATCTCTTGAATATATTCATTATGTTTTTCTTGCATTTTCTCTGAAATCTGACGTTCAATTTTATCTTCAACAGTTTTACGTGCAATAATATCGGCAATTTCTTCATTAATCTCATCAATAATCCGTGGAATTTCCTTTTCTTCTAGAATTCCATCGATAGTAGGATCTTCAAACACAATTCTTTGTAATGCTAAAACACGGTCAGCAATTTTTGTCGAACGCATCAAATTCAACGCTTCCAACTTACCTGCTTTTAAGACTAATTTATCTGCACCATATAAATTCGAAATTAAACTATAAATTGCAGTAATCTGTCGACGTAACTGATTTAGCTCTAACTCATGCTCATCCAGACCATCTTTATTGAAGATCCGTCGAATTAAATCCTTCATCTTTTGCCCCTTTCTATATCTCCATCACTTTCACTTCGATGGATGCGATGACATCACTGTGTAATTTAATAATCACAGTGTGTTCACCTAATTCTTTGATATTTTCTTTTAATTGAATTTTCCTTTTGTCTACTTTATAACCCTTTTTCTTCAAAACCCCCGCAATATCAGAATTTGTAACAGACCCGAATAAACGACCGCCACTGCCAGCCTTCACTTTGATTTCTAGGACTGTTTCTTCTAATTGTTTTTTAAGTTTTTGAGCTTCTTTTAACTCTTTCTCTTTCTTCTTCTCAGTTATCTTTTGTATATGTTTCAAATCAGCCAAACTACCTTCAGTAGCTTCTTTTGCTAAGCCACGAGGAATTAAATAATTGCGACCATATCCATCAGTTACGTTCAGTACTTGACCTTCTTTACCAACATTTTTTACATTTTTTAACAGTATAACTTTCATGACTATATCCCCCCATATAAAAATTATATCTCAACTTTGACTTGTTGACAATCATATTTGACTAACAATTCATTCCAGCTAAATTAAAATTTATTTCTCTCTTGCAAATGCCTCTTTAATCCACTCAAATCTCCAAACCATTGGTCAATTTCATGTTTATCTTCAATAAGTTCATCAATCTGACACTCAAGTTCTCCCTCAATTCGTTCATATGTAAAACCCAACCTTCTTCCTAAAACGTAAGCTGCAATTATCAACCGAACCAGTGAATTAATTATTATATTTTCTCTATTCGGAATCATTGCTTTAAAGAGAGATGAAACCCCATCAACCAACTCAGCTTTTAACCATTCAATCGTCTTTATATTTCTAGTTATATTTAACTTAAGTTTTCCATTTCGAACTGGATTCATTCTCTCACCCTTTCAATACATTATTGTAAGCCATTATACATTTCGTTAAATATTCCGAAAGTCCTGCAATAATTTAGAAAAACTAAGGGCATAAACACAAAAAGGAGGCTAAAAAGTTAGCCCCCTAAATTCTTATTATTCAGTTGTAAAAGGTAACAAAGCAATATTACGAGCTCTTTTAATCGCTCTAGTCAACTGACGCTGATGACTCGCACAGTTTCCAGAAATACGACGAGGTAAAATTTTACCACGTTCAGTAACATATCTTCTTAAACGGCCAATCTCTTTATAGTCAATATCTTTTACTTTATCTACACAAAAAGCACAAGCTTTTCTACGACCTTTTCTTCCACCACGAGGTGCCATAATTATTCCCTCCCTCTAATATTAATAATCTGCAAGCAGCTTTAAAATCTTCATAGAAGATTAAATAACATTTCGGAAGGAATTTTAATTCCTACCTAAATATAATTCTAGAAAGATAGTTTACCCCCACTTACGAAAGTTGGGGAGATTTATGCCTTCCGAAAATGTTATTAAAATGGAACATCTATATCGTCACCGAAACTACCTAAATCATCATTATTCTGATTGTTAGACTTATTACCACTCTGAGAAGAACCATCTTTTGGCCAATCTAGGAATCGTACATTATCAGCAACAACTTCTGCCACTTTCCGACGAATACCATTGCTATCATCATAGTAGGGTAAGAACCAGACGCCTTTCCTTAATTCAACCGCCCTCGTCTAGTCATATGTTCTATACGAGTTTCAACATGGTTTCTTAAAGTAGGTTTTCCTGAACTCCCCTCCGAACCGTACGTACACCTCTCAGCGTATACGGCTCTCCGTTTATCAATCTAGCATTCCATTATGCAAATCTTTGTGACATGACTGACATAAAGCAAGGGTTTTACGCTTTCTACCAATCATTAATTGCTCCCATCGCTTTTTGCCTTGCAAGTCCTTCAACTTTCTAACATGATGCATGTGAATTGGTACATCCTCTACACCACACCATTCACATTTACCTGCTAGTAGTCTATCAATTAGACTCGTTCTGCCACTATATATCGTTATATTAGGCAAATTGTCAACATTTTCATTTGCTTTTTTCTCTAGCCTCTGTATTTTATACCCTTTATTATAAAAGAAGCGAATTTTCTCTTCTTCTTTTGTTCGGTATCGAACTCCTATTTCACCATCAACGTTAAACTTTTTCTTCATTTTCTTGATTGTTGATCTATACTTATTGGCATAGGTTTTCAGCAAACTGAACTTCATGACATAATGAAATTTATTCAGATTGCTAACATTCAGGGCTAGTTTATAGTAGTTATAGAACCCTCTAATTTCTGCATTATAAGTGCTGATTATTTCAAGGTCATCATTGTTGACTAAATATCGTCTATGCATAGGAATCCATTTATCATTCTTGTCGATTTCCATTGCTTGGAGTTGTAGGAGCTTATCCCTCCATTTTTCCATTGGCATTAGTAATCTAACTTTTAAGTTAAAAGTTCTTCTTGGTATTCCATCTGTAGCTACTTTCGGTTTATTAGATCTATCTACCTGTATGTCGTAACCCAGGAATCTGGCTTTATTTCTACTGTTAGTGATAAGGGTTTTTCTTTGGGATAACTCTAACTTTAGATTATCCATAAGAAAGATTGTAAGGTCTTGTTTAATCTTTCTAGCATCATCCTTACTACCTATAATACCTATTAAGAAGTCATCCGCATACCTTGTATACTGTAACCTTTTGTATCTCCCATCTTGCGGGTCTGTACGTGGGAGTTTCTGCACTTCCTTTTGTAGCTTCTTAACTTCTTTAATGGCTTGTTGTTTTTCCTCATCACTTAAGTTGTGCCATATCTTCTTATATTTCGCACGTAGTCTTTCTGTTCTTTGGCAGGCTGTCCGATATGCTGTGCTTCTCTGTTTCGTTTTTCCTTTATCGAATTTCTTCTTATATTCTTCCATATATTTATCCAATTCGTTTAGATAGATATTCGACAAAATTGGACTTATGGTGCCGCCTTGTGGTGTACCGCTATAGGTGTTATGAAATTTCCATTCTTCCATGTATCCAGCTTTAAGAAACTTCCATATGAGATCAATGAACTTTTCGTCATCAATTCTCCTTCTGAGGATGTTAATTAGAATATGATGGTCAATGTTGTCAAAGAAGCCTTTAATATCTCCTTCCAGCCACCATTTAATTCCCGTATATGTTGTTCTAATTTCCTCTAAAGCTGTATGACAGCTTCTGTTCGGTCTGAATCCATGCGTTTTATTGGAAAACGTGCTTTCATATATGGCTTCCAGAATCCTTCTAACGATTTCCTGAACTAGTTTGTCGTCAATAGATGGAATCCCTAAAGGTCTTTGGCTACCGTTTTTCTTGGGTATATAGACCCTTCTTGCAGGATTAGGTTGGTAGCTTTGGTTTTTTAACTTATTAATGATTCTTTGGATTCTATTAATACTCATATCATCGACAGTGTTCCCATCAGTACCTTGTGTCATGTTGCCTTGGTTAGCATATATTCTTGCATATGCTTCAAGGTAGAGTTCAATGTTGTAAAGGTTTCTATATAGTCGTTGATATTTATAATTGACGGTCTTTGCCTTGGAAGCTAAATTGTCTAATACTACTTTTGGACTTCTCATAGTGCCTCACGCACCTTCCCAATTTTGTATTAAACCGATAAACTGTTCCCCTTCGCCATGTAATAGGTTTTCCCTATCTCCGACTACTACGAGACCTCCGTTACCATATTAGATATTCAGACTACTTATAGTCATAGCCCATTTTGGGCAATCCAACTTAGGTAATCTCCGTTTAGTACGTTTAGTGACCAGCTTATTACGATGTCGGATGTGACTTTTGCCTTTTTCTTTATACTAAAGATGGGCAGTTCAGGGTCACTGATACAGACTCGATCCTATGGCCTGTATCCTTTTTGAATAATTCACCGCTCTTATGTAAATTATTCTGAACTGTATGACGTTTATAGCCACTTTACGTCATAGGCCAAACTAATCCCCCTCAGACTATCATTCAAGCAGTTTAGCTTTCATCCTCATTCGTAACTTTTCATCTCGCCATTCAGTCGTGGCTTAGTGACTAACCAACTTATGACTTTACCGACATGCTACACTCCCCGCTTGGTTTCCCTTACGGATAAGTCGGCTGATGACAGATTTTCAAGTATGCGACCTAACCTGCTACCCTGCTAAAGGTAGATTCACTAAACGCCCGTACGGACGCACAGAACGGATTTGTAAACGGCCTTCAACAGCAACTAAACGTCCTTTGCCTAAATGATTTGCGCAAGTCTCAGCCATTTTACGCCAAACAACCACATCAATAAAATCCGCATCACGTTGACCACTTTGTTGGTTCACAAAAGGACGCTCAACCGCAAGTGCAAACGAAGCTACTGCAGTTCCATTTGTGGTATAACGCAACTCTGGATCTCGTGTTAAACGGCCAATCAATATTATTCTATTTAACACACAAACCCCCTCCTTATAATAATTCTTAGAATAACCAAAATTAATCGTCTAGACGTACAATAATAGACTTAATTACAGAATCCGTAATACGATAGTTTCTGTTCAACTCGTCAATTGTTTCATTTACTGCATTAAAATTAATGCAAGTATAGTAACCAGAACGATGCTTTTTCACATCATATGCCAATCTCTTAGTTCCCCAGTTATCAACCTTTACTACTTCACCACTATTGTTAGTAATAATATCTTTAATCTTATCAATAGTTGCTGTGATCGCAGCTTCATCTAATTCTGGGCTAATGATAGCAATAGTTTCATACTTTCTCATCACTTTCACCTCCTCCACTCGGCCTAAGGCTCTGTATCCATGTACAGAGCATGGATTAATAGAAAATCTACAACAGACGTATTATATCATTTCCAGCTTTGATTTGTCAAGCTTTAACAACATTTCCGGAAGGTATAAATCCCCAAACTTCTGTAAGTAGGGATAAACTTCAGAGAAAGTCTACTTCTTTGAAGGGGCGAAATCTCCTTCCGAAAGTTGTTAAACTTAAGATGTAATAACGTAGTTATTACATCGACTTTATCATACATTGAACCTAATATAACAAATATCGCCATCTTTAATTAGATATCCTTTACCTTCTACACCAAGTTTTCCTACTTCCTTAGCTTTAACTACAGAGCCTAAATGATCTAATTCTGAAAAATTTATAACTTCTGCCCGGATAAAACCACGTTGCATATCTGTATGTACTTTACCCGCCGCTTCTGGTGCTGTTGCTCCCCTTTTCACAGTCCATGCTCGAACTTCGTTCTCATTGCCAGTGAAAAATGTGATCAAATCTAAAAGCTGATATCCAGTATGAATCAACTGTTCAAGACCTGTTTTCTCAATTCCTAACTCTTGCTGAAATATTTCTATCTCCTCAGAAGGTAACTCAGCCAAATCTGCCTCAATTTTTGCACTAATAGCAACTGCTATTGTCCCTTCCTTTTCAGCATGATTTACAACCTGCGTATAATAATCATTATTTTCTGGATTTTCTCCTTCTGCCACATTTGCAATATATAAAATCGGTTTATTAGTTAATAAGTGCAGTTCGTAAACCAACTTTTTTTCCACCTCGTCCAACTCTAATAAATTAACTAATTTACCCTGGTTTAATTCCTCCATTAAACGATTTAGACGTTTTAGTTCTTCTTTATAAATTGGATCACCCGTCTTTAATAATCTTTCTGTCTTTGCATAGCGCTTATCTAAAGTAGCTAAATCTGCCAAACAAAGCTCTGTATTAATAATCTCTATGTCACGAAGAGGATTTATTCCAGATTCCACATGAGTAATATCTGTATCTTCAAAACAGCGAACTACTTGAGCAATTGCATCCATTTCCCTAATATGAGCTAAAAACTGATTACCTAACCCTTCTCCACGGCTGGCTCCTTTAACCAAACCTGCAATATCTACAAACTCAATAGTAGTTGGTGTCGTCTTTTTAGGTTTATAAATCTCTGTTAAACGTTCTAGGCGTGAATCAGGTATGGGGACAACTCCAACATTTGGATCAATCGTGCAGAAAGGGTAATTTTCTGCACTAACACTGGCCCTTGTTAATGCATTAAAAAGAGTCGATTTACCTACATTTGGTAACCCTACTAAACCAATACGCAATCCCATTTTACTCCCCCCACTATTCTTCTGCTACACGATTCGCAATTTTCTTTACTGTTTTTTCAAACTTACGTCTAGGAAGTAAAACAACCCGTCCACATCCTTGACACCTAATTCGAATATCCATTCCCACACGAATAATCTCCCACTGATCACTTCCACAGGGATGCTTTTTCTTACACTGAACTATATCACCTAAACGTAAATCCATCAATACACCCCCTTAAGCGCGTGTTAAAAACCAGAGAATTAATGCTATAATAGCAAGAATAATAAGTGTCAAAGTTCCCTTACTAAATTTCTTTACTTTTTGAGGATTATAACTAAAAGAAGCAGTTCCTGCTTTTTGAGCCTTCTTCATATGTTTAACAGCTTCTGAAACACGCCCAGTCTTTTTTAAGATATAAGCTAAATTATTATGAGCTGGGCCATAGTTAGGATCAAAACGTAATGCATTACGAAATAGCACTTCTGCCTCATTCATCTTTCCGTCTTCCAACTCAAGGCTAGCCATATTAGAAAGACTTGCTACAAAATTAGGATCCAACTCTAAACAACGTTCGAAATATTCTCTTGCTCTTTCTCGATCATCACGATGAACAAATACAACACCCATCTTATTCAAAACTGTAGTTTCATTCGGTTCTTCCTCTAAAATCTGCAAAAAATATTCTCCTGCCTCATCAAAATTATACATCTCTAAAGCTTTTTTTCCTTTTTTATAAAGCTCTTCTTTCTTATCAAAATCCACTTTCATTCACTCTCCCTTATTTTTACCTCTTTAATATATCCTAATTTATTTCAATTCAAGCTGTATAATATCATAAACTTCTTTAACAGGTTAGCATTTTCCTGCACATCTTAAGAAGGCTTTCTCTTAGAAATAAAGAAAAAGCTAATAATTATTTTACCGTTTTATCTTTTGAGTTAAGACCCCCACTTCTATAAGTGGTGGGAATTGTTTTTAATCTTCAGTGGGGGTAGAATCCCCTACTGAAGCCCCGATGTTCAGCTTTAGCTGGACGAGTTCACTGTACTAATATCCCCTTACAGATTTCACTATCATCATCACCAATATCCCTAAGGCCACTAAACCATATAATGGGTACAAATATCTTACCAGATTCGCAAATCCAAATCGTGTTAATGGTAAAACTATTACAACAGTTAGCATCGCACTATTGTAATAACTCAATCGTAATAATGGACTCACTCTTTGAATAAAAGCATACACATGAGCTACAGCTGTTGTAATCATCGCAAACCAAAGACCGATTGTATAAATAATATGTAAAACATCCCCTGAATAACTTGCAATTATTAACATGGGCATTTCAACATAACTAATCTCACTAAAAAAAGAAATCATCGTATAACCCATCATTAGCAATAATATCATCAATAATAAACCACCCAGAAATCCACCTAAAGTTAAACTTCTTCGTTCTTTAACTTTAGACCCAATCGTAACTAAAAGAGCCATAGATAAGAACACATTAAAAGATACATACATCATTCCACTCAAATACCAGGGGAACGTTCTGATTGGCGACAAAGTCCCTATTGTTTCAATAAGGTCTGATCCTAAATAACTCAGACATGTATAAATAATCACCAACATTAAAATAGGAATTAAAAAAGTATTTACCATCAATATCCCCTTTACTCCAGCAAATATCGTAATAATCACTACTAACAGAGTAATTAAAACCCCCACACTATAACGTACTCCAAAAGTTTCTTGAAAAATTGTACCACTTCCAGCCAACATTACAGATACACTCCCTAAAATAAACAAAATATAAATTACATCCACTATAAACCCAGAGCGCTTTCCCAAAATCCGATAAAATATTTCGTAATATGTATTAATATTAAAGTGTTGTGCGAGCTTAAGAAATATAATCCCACCTAGAATAAAGAGAACACCCGCTCCAAATAAGCCAATCATCCCTTTATCACCATACTGTACAAAAAACTCAAATATTTCCTGTCCAGATGCAAATCCAGCACCTATCACTGCTCCAACATAAGTCAACGCAATTTTTAATATCATGAAAAGAGATGACCAATTTTTCTTCATCCCCTTCACCCCCTTTTTCTCCTATATCACAAATATATGAAAAAAAATTTTTTATAGGTCAGGAAGATATTTACATGTTAAATTAGTTTACTCTTACATATACTATAATATGATTCGCCCACAAAAAGTATTTTAGTCCTCCAAGAATTCACATACCATATATAGTATTGAAATCGCCTAAATCAGTACTATATATGGTATGTGAATTCTTAAGCGACTACTTTTTGTGGACTAATCATACATAAATATGGTATTGGAGGGCAGTCTATGAAATTCAACCCCAATGTTAATGTGGAGACCCGTATCCATATGGATACTTCTTTAGCAAAGTTAAAACTAAAAAACTCAATGCTCCATTTTCTTTACAAATACTCTATAGAACTAACCGACCCAATTATCTTACTTTGTATTGGTACAGATCGTTCAACAGGCGATGCACTAGGACCTTTGGTTGGAACTAACTTAAATCAATATCATTTACCGTATATACGTGTTTTTGGTACTTTAGAAGAACCAGTTCACGCTCTTAATCTTGATGAAGTCATTACAGAGATCAATAAAAAATATCACTCACCGTTTATCATATCCATCGACGCTGGCCTTGGAAAACATAGTAGTGTGGGGAATATAGATGTCAAAGCAGGCCCCCTTAAACCAGGTACAGGAGTTAATAAGGAATTAACAGCAGTTGGTGACATGCACCTTACTGGTTTAGTTAATATCGGTGGCTACATGGAATATTTTGTCCTACAAAGCACTCGTCTAAATTTGGTGATGAAAATGGCGGATATCATTTCTTACAGCATTTATGCTAGTATTCGTGAATATTTTCAAGAACAGGCTCAAGCTGAGCAAACTATTATGTAAAGAAAAAGGATGGCAGAATAAGTTGCATTTGGAATAATTCCTCGCAACATTTTTGCCATCCTTTTTCTTTACATTATGGAACCAATACCGGAATAACGTTGGCTTCTACTTCAAATTCCATGGGTAATGCTCCCTTTAATTCTCCATCAGCTTGAACTAACACTTTTTCATCTGAATCAACTTTTATCTTTTTACCACGATAAATTTTTACCGCTGAATGATCTAAATGTTTGCCTTTTGACATTTTTGGTAACATCTTCAAAACTTCTATTCTTGGAATATCTTCTACTACACAAATATCAAATAATCCATCAGAGGGGTTAGCATCAGGTAAAATTTTTATGCCACCACCATAATATCTAGCATTGCCTATAGCAACTAAAAAATATCTTCCTTTCAAAATAAGATCATCAATCGTTATCTTCATCTTAGGACTTTTGTATGTAAGTAAAGTTTTAAGTATTGCATAGATATAAGCAGATGACCCCTTCAACCAACGCACATCTCTATTTATCTCATTCGCCACAGCACCATCAAAACCGATTCCAACAATATTAATAAAATAATCTCCATTTATTTTGCCTAAATCAATATTTTTAACATGTCCATTTTTTAATACCTTAACTGCTTCTTCTGCATGAGTAGGAATATTCAATGTTCTCACCAGATCATTACCAGTTCCAGCCGGTATAATCCCTAATTTAACACTACCTTTTCCACCTGATTCTATGATTCCTTGTACAACTTCGTTGACAGTACCATCTCCTCCCACTGCAACCAACACATCGAAACCTTTTTCAACTCCTTTTTTAGCTATAAAGACGGCATCACCAGATGAACTTGTAACAACAACTTCATAATTAAGATTTTCTGTTTCAACGACCCTTTTAATCTCTTCCCACTTTTTTTTCGCCAGCCCACCTCCAGCGATAGGATTTATAATAAATTGATACTTCATTCCAGGCTCCCCCCAATTGTACGGATAGCTCAGCCTACAACAGGCTGAGCTATCAAATAATCTACTTCGTAGCTTTCATTAATAAATTATGAAGGAGATCTATCTCCTTCCGAAAATATTATTAAAGTTCAGTCTATGCTTTTTTTTCTTTATTTTTATCACTAATATTTTCTAGTTTTTGAACGTTAGTGGTTGATGTAACAGTATTTAAGCTCTTCCGAGATTCACTTTTACCTTTAAAAGTAGCTCCATCTTCAATTACAAGTGTAGACATTTTAATATCACCAATTAAAACTCCAGTTGGAACAATTTCTAATTTCTCTTTAGCATCAACTTCACCACGAACTTCACCAGCTATCACAATATTCCGTCCTTTTACATTAGCTAAAATCTTTCCCTCTTTACCAACAAAAACATCGCCCGCGACTACAACTTCTCCACCTTCTATTTTTCCTTCAATACGTATTGATCCTTTACAGTATAAATTTCCACTTATACTAGTTCCATCTCCAATAATAGTTTCGACACGAATTGGACTATCAGCCTTTTTCTTCTGTTTACTGAACATTTCATCTTCCTCCTATCATTTTGTTTTCAGAAAATCCCTGGGATTTTTTGGAACGCCATTAACCCGAACTTCATAATGTAAATGTGGTCCTGTACTTTTACCTGAATTTCCTGAGTAAGCTACTATATCTCCACGCTTTACTGTTTGTCCTGATTTTACCACTAATTTGTTGTTATGAGCATAATATGTCTGATATCCGTAACCATGGTCAATCATAACCATTCGCCCATAACCGCCTCTCCAATCAGCATAAACCACTTTTCCTGCTGCTGTAGCTATTACTGGTGTTCCATACCAAACTCCAATATCTAAACCTTCATGAAAAGCCTGCTTGTTTGTAATTGGATCTTTTCTAAAACCAAATTGGGAAGAAATATAACCTTTCCCATCATCCTTTAAAGGCCACCCCATTGGAGTAGCTGCCATTAGAGCATTATAATCTTCAATATTAACCTCTAAATCTTCCATAACTTCTTGCTGAAATGGAATGTCAACTCTAAGCATCCTCAAATCTTCTCGAATTTGAGTCAACATTTCAAAGGCATCTTCTCTTAACAAATCGTCTCCTCCGCCTAATGGTTGGTCATAATCCTCAGCTAACAAAGTGTAATTAAAGAAAACAAGGTTTTTAACATCATCATAATTATCCATTTCATCATTATCTGAAATCAATTCCTCAATTTGTTCCCCTTTTTCCTCTAAGTTTTGCAAGATTTCTCTCATTCTTTCTGTCTCTTTTACTACTTGCACTAAACCTGTTTTTAAACTCATATTTTCTACTTTCAGACTCTGCAGATCAACTATAATAGTCTTAGCCACTTCATACTTAAAGGCAGTTCTTTTATATTGATATGTAACACCAACAAGATAACTCGTTAAAAACAGAAGTAACACTATATACACTACTCGCGGAAGATGAATTTGATGCATAGTGCCTTTAGAATGAGGAATTATAGTGAGGGTTAATCTTTCAGCTAGATATTTCTTTACGTATTTTCTAAATTTACTCCATCGCACTACTTCCACCTCACTTAATTAGTTGATTTGTAGTGAATTCGATATTAAGACAAAGATTTCCTGCATTCTTTTCCACATAATTTTAAGTATTAAATAATTGAGTTAAAAAGTCCTACGCGCGCGTCAATTACTCTTAAGTGCTTGTTGAATTGCTTTCTTTTCTTCATCTGAAAGAGTGTAACTGGATTTCCCATTCACAATTGGTTTTCCATAAAAACGTGATTGATTCCGACCATACAAACTACTCATGACAATTCCATTACCTTCTTGATCTAGAAGAGCTATGACAAAACTTTGATCTCCACCCACTTGATCAAAGGGGTTAAATCGAACTATTCCTGATTTTGAAAAACAATTTTTTAGAATTTCAACAATTTGAGCTTGCTCTTTCATTATTTCCTGTTGATTTTTTTGAATAGAATCAATTTTACTGTAATATTGATGAATAATCGCTTCTATACTCATTCCATCTTGATTGTGTGTAACTTTTTTTATAATTTTTGTTAATTTAGAAGTTCTAAGGAAAGTTACAATTATCACTATAGCAAGAACTACTATCAGTAATGTTTGAATAAGAAAAGGGAGAGTTTGATCCACTGGTATAAAATCTAATTTCATCTATACTTCCTCCTTAAACTATTTCGCACCAAATATTCTTTCATAATCCACTTACGCCACAATATATTGTGGCCTATTAATCCACAGTATCCACATGTAGTTGTGGATAACTTCGAATATGTGTTCTAATTTTGCATACACTGTAAATTATATGTTAATTGTTTTTAAAATATTACCTAATTCACTCTCAAAAATCACTTGAACCAACACTTCAGTTATTTCAAAACTATATTGTCTAGTTGGATAGGTAAGAGCCATGGTCACAAAAGCGCCTGGTTTCGGATCCTTTTTACTTACAATTGCTTTCAATATTCCATTTTCAAAAGAAATATCTTTTAATAAAATATCATAACCACCACTTCGGCATTCTCCTCGTCCCAAAGTGAGTACCCAATGATCACCTTTGTTCTCGCAAAGATAATCCTCTTTTAATAAATTTCGAACATCTTCTATTTCACTAAAACTAATCTTACACATCAACAAAGTCCTCCTCTCAAATATTACCTTTTTTTATTATCCAAAAAAATATACCAACAATATCGTTATATAAATAGATGGTAATAGATTTCCAACTTTGATCTGAATAACTTCCATTACATTTAAACCTATTGCCATAATTAGCAAACCACCTGTTGCGGTCATCTCAGTTATAATTGTAGGAGTCATTATAACCTCAACCCAACTTGCTGTAATAGTCAAAATTCCTTGATAAATAAACACTGGAATTGCAGATAAGATAACTCCAAAGCCCATTGTCGCAGCAAAAGCTATAGCAGTGACACCATCAATTACGGCTTTTGCAAATAAAGTAGATGGATCATTATTGATTCCATCTTGGATAGCTCCCATAATTGCCATAGCTCCAACACAATATATCAAACTCGTTCTAACAAATGCTACAGCAACATTTCCTCTTTTTTGTCCTACAGTTTTAACTTTTTTTTCAATCCAATTACCTAATTTCATAAGATATTTCTCAATATCAATCCACTCACCTAAAATTCCTCCAACAGCAATGCTGATAATAACAATTATAATCTTTTCAGATTTAATTGCCATCTGCATTCCTATCAAAAGAACGGTTAATCCTAAACCTTGAACCACAGTAACTTTAACTTTTTCAGGAAAACGATCACCTAAAATTGTTCCTAATAACCCACCTAAAATTATAGCAACTGCATTTATTATAGTTCCAATCATATACCTCTCCTGTTTTGATATTATCATAAAGGTAAATCCATCCACTTAAACACTAACTAATTATATCATCAATATACAAAAAAAGAAAGATAAAAGAGGTTATAACCATAATCCCTTTTATCCTTCTCTCATATACAAAAAAATAATTGGATAAAAATTATCCGAATAAATAATCTAATTGGACTTTTTTTATCTAAATTATTAATCAATTCCTTCCAGGCAACGCTCATTTAAGCATTTCCTCAATTCGGCTTCTTCATGAGGATGGGTTAAAGCTAAAATCTTATCATTTTCTTCAATAATGGTTTTTCCACGTGGAACTAAGGCTGTATTACCTCGCAAAATAGTCACTAAAATCGTTTCACTAGGAAGATTAATATCTTTTACCATCTTAGATATCACTGGAGAATTTGAGTTGATTGTTACTTCTACAATCATTAAATCATGTTTTGGCAATTTAAACATTCCTGTAATATCTTTCATAGTTACTTTCTGATCTACAAGAGCTGCTAAAATAGATGTACTACTAACTGCCACATTTACTCCTAACCATTCAAATAAATTTTCATTCCCAGGTGTATTTACAGTGGCAAAAGTACGAGATACATTAAATTGTCTCTCTGCTAATTGACAGATTACCAAGTTATCCTGATCATCTTCAGTTACCGCTAAAACTACATTAGCATCTTCAATTCCAGCTTTTTCTAGAATTTTAGGTTCTGAACCGTCGCCATTTACTATATGAATTCCATATTTTTCTTCGATCATTAAGCATTTATTTATATCTTGCTCCACTAGTGTTACAGTATAACCTTTTTGAAGAAACTCCTTAATTAAAAAGCGACCTGCTTTACCTCCCCCAACAATTAAAATTTGCATGAAAATCTTCCTCTCTATCCTATTGATTCAAATTTTCAAAGAAAAAGAAACCGTTCAACGGTTTCCATATAATTTCCCTCTTTTAGTTTATATTTTTTTTTCCTCCATGTCAAGCACACACTGTCCTCACAAATTGCATGCTTTTTTTCTTACACATTCTTCTTTTTGTAATTGCATCCACTGTAAGATAAGTTGATCTAATTTTTGACTAATTAGTAATATCTCATCTTCTGATTCCTCTGCCATTTGGCAAAGTTCAAAACGAAGTTGTTCAATTTCCCCTTTCAGTTTTTCTCTATCTTTTTTCCTCACCGCCTGTCCTCCTCATATAATACAAATTTATATTAACTTCCATTTTTATTGTATTAGAAAAAGTTATCTGTGTCAATTCCAAGGTTCTAGAAAAAACTATTACAATGAGGTTTAAAGTGATTAATCGGCTTCCTTTGCTATTTTATGAATTACATCCAATGCAATTTCTACATGCTCGAACGTATTAAAATATCCAAAACTTGCTCTTATAGTCCCTTGTTCAAGTGTTCCAATTGTATGATGAGCTAATGGTGAACAATGAAGACCACTTCTTACGGCGATATCGAATGCTTGATCTAGAATGTATCCAATTTCAGATGAACTTTCTTCACCAATATTAAACGACACTACAGGAGTCCTTACTTTATCAATTTTCGGGCCATAGAGTTTAACATTCTTTATTGACAATAATCCTTCCATAAAGTTGCTAGTTAACTTCAACTCATGTTCTCGAATCTGATCTATTCCTTTTTCTTTTACAAATTCCACTCCCTCACCTAGTCCCACTATTCCTACACTGTTCACAGTACCACTTTCAAATTTGTCTGGCCATACTTCTGGTTGATAAAGTTCTTCTGATTTGCTTCCTGTTCCCCCAGCGAAGATCGATTTTATATTTAAATCTTTTCGAATATATAATCCACCAGTTCCCGGAGGTCCATAAAGAGACTTATGTCCTGGAAATGCCATCAAATCTATATTTAATTTTGACACATTGATTGGAAAAACTCCCGCTGTCTGTGCAGCATCAACCATAAATAATACTCCTTTTTTCTTTAACAAGGTACTTACTTTATTTAAGTCAATCAAATGTCCTGTTACATTTGACCCATGAGTAATCACAACTAATTTGGTGTTATCCTTAATTCTTTTTTCTAAAGCATTATAATCAAAATTTCCTTCCTCAGTAAGCCCAATCCAATCAAGTTCTATAACTCCAGAACGCTCTAATTCTTTTAATGGACGACTTACCGAATTATGTTCAAGTGTTGAAGAAATAACATGATCACCTTTTTCTATTATTCCTAAAATACCTAAATTTAATGCATGAGTCGCATTTGAAGTAAAAACTATTTCTGAAGAATCGGCAACTCCAAAAAACTCTGCAAGTTTTTCTCTCACTTCGTAAACTTTTTTTCCAGCATGTGCTGCCATCTGATGCCCCGCTCTTCCTGGATTTGCCCCATATTCACGAAAAAAGCGATCCATCGTTTTATAAACTTCTTCAGGTTTTGGCCAAGATGTAGCAGCATTATCTAAATAAATCATTGAACTACCTCCTTTTTTTATCTTATACTCAACTTTTGATTTTGCTTTTTTCACTTTATCTATATTTATTTATTCTCCCAAAAATAATCTTTTTCCTCCATCAACCTTTTACTCTCGGAATTTTAAATATTATGTACTTTTTTTGCAAAAAAAGAATCCACGTTTCAGTGTTTCACGTGGAACATTCATTCAAATTTTCTCTAATATCTGAATTAACTTCTTTAATCTATTTTTATCAAAACATTCAATTGTAATACTACTATTTTTTCTATTCGTACTTATTGTTACTTTCGATCCCAATCTTTCCTTTAATTTTTTTTCAATTACTAACACCTCTTCGTTTGGTTCTTCTTCAGTCTCCTTTATTTTGTTTTTCGATTGCTTGTCTAACTTTAATATTTTAATATATCCTTCTAGTTGTCGAACAGTTAATTCTTCATTGATGCATTTTTGCCAAACTTTCAGCATCTCATCTTTATCGATTAGTCCAAGTAAAGCTCGAGCATGTCCCATCGAAATTGTTTCACGTGAAACACTATCTTGAATTTCGTTTGGAAGATTTAACAAGCGAATAGTGTTAGCTATTGAAGACCTGCTCTTACTAACACAATTTGAAACCTCTTCTTGTGTTAATCCAAACAGTTTCATCAACTTTTTATAAGCAATAGCTTCTTCAATTGGATTTAAGTCATCCCTTTGAATATTTTCAATCAAAGCATATTCCATCATCTGCTTATCATTTAAATCCATTTCAATTGCAGAGATAGTAGAAAGCCCAGCAATTTTAGAAGCTCGTAAACGTCTTTCACCTGTAATTAACTGAAAACCTTTTTCAATTTTCCTAACACTAATAGGTTGAATTAACCCATGTTTTTTTATTGACTCACTAAGTTCTTTTAATAACTCTGAATCAAATTGTTTTCTGGGTTGATAAGGATTTGCTTCAATTTGATCAATATTTATTTCAATAACTCTAGACTGTGAATCCTGTGGAGCAACTGTTGCATCATCATTGGGGAGTAAGGCACCCAATCCTTTCCCCAATCTTTTTTTACTCATTACCAATCACTTCCTTAGCAAGACTCATATAAGCTTTAGCACCTCGTGAGTTTGGATCATACGAGATAATAGGTTCACCAAAACTAGGGGCTTCACTCAAACGTACATTGCGAGGAATAATTGTTTGATATACAGAATCTTGAAAGTGATTTTTCACTTCATCAATAACTTGTTGAGCTAAGTTAGTTCTGGCATCAAACATAGTGAGAACAACACCATCAATCTCTAATGTTGGATTTAAATGTTTTTGAACAAGCTGAATAGTACGCATTAATTGTCCTAGCCCTTCAAGGGCGTAATATTCACACTGTATAGGAACAAGTACAAAATCTGAAGCAGTCAATGCATTTAAAGTAAGTAAACCTAATGAAGGAGGACAATCTATTAGAATATAATCAAAATTATCTTTTACTTTACTCAAAGCCATCTTTAGTCTAGACTCCCGAGAAAAAATAGAAACAAGTTCAATCTCTGCACCGGCTAGATCTATCGTAGCAGGAATAATACTTAAATTTTCTGTACTGGATTTAGTAATGACATCAGTCACATCAATGTCATGAACCAAAACATCATAGATACAAAATTCTAAAGAAGATTTATCTATTCCCACTCCACTGCTAGCATTACCTTGAGGATCGATGTCTACTAAAAGAACCTTATGATTGAGCTTAGCAAGACAAGCACCCAAATTCACAGCAGTTGTACTTTTTCCAACCCCACCTTTCTGATTCACAATCGATAAAGTCTTTGCCATTTACTTCACCCCTTCATTCTTTATTTTTTGGTAATCTAATCTTAAATTCGATAAACTCATCATTCTCAATCTCCTGTACTTTGATATCTAAACCTCCTTGCTTTAACTGTTTTATAGTAGCCCATAAAGTGTTAGTATAAAGACGTAAATCTTTAAACACTCGAATAACTGACTTTTTCTTTTCATCCTTCGGACCATTTTTTATACTTTCGATAAGAATTTCGGTATCTCGAACATTCATATCTCTTTCTATGATATTTTTCAACACAAATCGCTGTTCTTCTTCATTTTCCAACTTAAGTAGAGCTCTAGCGTGTCTTTCTGTCAACTTATTTTCAAGCAAAGTTTTGTGAATATCTTTAGGTAATTTTAGAAGGCGAAGTTTATTGGCGACAGTAGATTGGCTTTTTCCCACTTTTTGTGCAAGTTCTTGTTGGGTCATCCCAAATTGGTCAATTAATTTAGAAAATCCGAAAGCTTCTTCAATAAAATCAAGATCTTTTCTCTGAAGATTCTCTACTAACGCTATCGCAGCACTCTCTTCATCATCAAAATCTTTGATAATGACAGGTACCTGTTCCAAACCAACAATTTTACTAGCTCGTAATCGTCTTTCACCAACTATCAATTCAAACCCATCTTCAAACTTGCGAACAGTTAATGGCTGAATAATTCCATGTTCTCGTATAGATTGAGCTAGCTCTTCTAAGTCGGTCTCATTAAAGACTATTCGTGGTTGATAACGATTAGGGAGAATCTTTTCAATATCGACATATTTAATTCGATCTTCTTTTTTCATAAATGGTGATAACATATAAAAGGTTAACCCCCTTTTTTCTTCTTCAAAGAAATAATTTCGTCAAAATTGATTCAGTTCCTTCTTCTTTTAAAATGGAATTTTCAAATATACCGAATTCTCTAGTGAACTCGTCCAGCTAAAGCTGAACATTGGGGCTTCAGTAGGGGATTCTACCCCTACTGAAGATTAAAAACAATTCCCCCCACTTATAGAAGTGGGGGTCTTATCTCAAAAGACAAAACTAAAAAAAGGATAGCAGATATAAGTCGCATCACGGATGTTTCCGAGGAACGTTATTTGCCATCCTTTTTTGGTTATTTTAAAGAGGAGCCTTTTTAGGTATTCCAGGGCGACGTGGATATTTATTTGGAGTGGCTTTGATTTTCTTTACAAAAACTAAAGTCCTTGGGTCATTAATAAGTGGAAGTTGTAAATTTTCAACACCAATTATTTCCCCACCCAAAATTTTAAAAGCATTTTTAGCATCATTTAGTTCTTCTTTTACTCCAGGTCCCTTAAAGGCTAAAAAATATCCACCAACTTTTACCAAAGGTAAACAATACTCAGCAAGAACCTTCATAGAAGCGACTGCTCTAGACAATACAATTGTAGAATTTTGGCGTAAAGTTTGATCTTGGCCAACTTCTTCTGCACGACCGTGCACAGTACTGACATTTTCAAGATTCAACTCATCAATAATAACTTCTAAATAATTAATTCGTTTTTTTAGAGAATCAACTAATACTAACGAAGTATCTGGCAATATTATTTTTAAAGGTATGCCAGGGAAACCAGCACCTGTCCCCATATCAAGAATAGAACTAAAATCAAGATTATATTTGTTGATGAAAAGTAATGGCGTAATAGAATCCATAAAATGTTTTACTAAAATACTCTTTGAATCAGTGATGGCTGTTAAGTTTATTTTTTCATTCCATTCTAGCATTAAAAACATAAATTTATCAAAACTATCCAATTGATTCGAATCAATTTGTACTCCAAGTTCATTAATTCCAGAAATTAAAATTTCTCTATTATCATTCACTTCCATCACCTATTTCCCGGGAAATTATTTTGTTTTTTCTTTTTCGATTTTTTCAAGATAAATCATTAATACTGAAATATCTGCAGGAGATACACCAGAGATTCGAGAAGCTTGACCTAATGAGTGAGGTTTAATATTATCTAGCTTCTCTCTTGCCTCTTTTCTCATATTCACCATATTCACATAATCCGTATCCACTGGTAATATTTTATCTTCCATCTTTTTAAAAGCTTGAATTTGACTCATTTGCCTATTTATATATCCCTCATATTTTATCTCAATTTCTAATTGTTCCTTCACAACTTTTGGTAAATCTAATAAATTGGGATCTAGTTTGCGTAAATCATCATAGCTAAGTTCAGGTCGGCGGAAAATATCAACCAATGAAACAGGTTTTTGTAGCTTACCACTTTCCATTTCAGCTAAAATTGCTTTTACTTCATTCGTTGGATTAATTCTAACCTGACTTAGATATTCTAGACCTTTTTGAATCTCTTCTCGTTTAGTGAGGTATTTTTGGTATTCTTCTTCTTTTAGCAGTCCAATTTGGAATCCAATCTCAGACAAACGAAGATCTGCATTATCTTGGCGTAATATCAATCGATATTCTGCACGTGAAGTGAGCATTCGATATGGTTCATTGGTTCCTTTTGTCACTAAATCATCGATTAATACTCCCAAGTAAGCTTCTGAACGTTTCAATACTAGAGGTTCATCACCGCAAATAGCCAAAACAGCGTTAATGCCAGCCATTAATCCCTGCCCAGCAGCTTCTTCATATCCAGAAGTTCCATTAACCTGTCCAGCAGTGTATAGCCCTTTAAGAACTTTAGTTTCCAACGTCGGTTTCAATTGAGTAGGATCCAGACAATCGTACTCAATTGCATAGCCAGGTCTTGCTATTTCTACATTTTCCATCCCTGGAATTGTTCTAAGATAGCCCAATTGAACATCATAGGGTAAACTCGTAGAAAGACCTGCAACATAATATTCATTTGTCGATAAACTTTCGGGTTCTAAAAAAACCTGATGTCTCTCTTTGTCAGGAAAACGTGTTACTTTATCCTCAATAGAAGGACAATACCTTGGCCCAGTCCCTTCAATATCTCCACAAAATAAAGGGGCACGATCCATATTCCCATGAATAACATCATGAGTATAATTATTTGTATAAGTCAACCAACAAGGAATTGATTGCATTTCTAGTTCTGGTGAATTAAACGAAAACTTTAAATCTAGGTCTCCCTCTTGAATCTCCATTTTATCAAAATCTAAAGTTTTTCCATCCACTCTTGGAGGGGTTCCCGTTTTAAATCTTCTAAGACGAATTCCATACTCTTTTAAAGAATGAGATAGTTCATTAGCTGGATATTGTAAGTTTGGACCAGATACAAAAGTAGCTTCACCAATAATAATCTTCCCTCTTAAAAAAGTACCTGAGGTTAAAATTACTTTATTTCCTGGGAAATAAACTCCAGTCCTGGTTATAACACCTTTCACTTCCTCATTCTCTATGACTAGATCTTCAACAACCGCTTGTTTCAAATCTAAATTTTGAGTATTCTCTAATACCTGTTTCATTCGACGATGATATTCTATTTTATCTGCTTGAGCTCGCAATGAATGAACGGCTGGCCCTTTTCGAGTATTTAGCATTCGGATTTGAATAGAGGTAGCATCAATATTTTTACCCATCTCACCACCCAAAGCATCAATCTCACGAACAATATGAGCTTTTGCAGGACCACCAATAGAAGGATTACATGGCATAAAAGCCACATGATCAAGACTGATTGTTAAAACTAACGTTTTCATCCCCATTCTTGCGGATGCAAGGCCTGCTTCGCATCCAGCATGTCCAGCCCCAATAATAATCACATCATAAGAAGTTGGATATGTAAAGATTGACTTCTCCAATTTCAGACATCCTTTCCCCGATATATTCACACTTGTATAAATTTTTATCTTTTTAGATAAGACCCCCACTTCTATAAGTGGGAGAAATTGTTTTTAATCTTCAGTAGGGGTAGAATCCTCCACTGAAGCCCTGATGTTCAGCTTTAGCTGAACGAGTTCACTTACCTAGACAAAATTCAGCAAAAATTTGATCAATAATATCTTCTGTGAGGGACTCACCTGTAACCCGACCAAGATAATCAAGACCAGTTTTTAGATCAATTGTTACAAAATCATAAGGCATATTCGCTTCTAAACTTTCTTTTGCTCTCATAAGATTTGTTAATGATTCTTCAATAGCACGTTGGTGTCTAAGATTGGTGATAATTGTCTGATCAGTAGAGACAACTTCACCATCAAAAATCATCTCAATAATAGCATTAGTCAATTGATCTAAACCAATATCTTCAACCATAGATGTTTTTACAATTCTTTTAGCAGGTAATAAATCTCTCAATTCAGATTCGTCAAATTGAGTTTCTAAATCCGTTTTATTAATAACGACAATCATTTTTTTATTCCGTGCCATTTCAATAATCTGACGATCTTCTGAATCTAACCCACTACTAGCATCAAGAACTAATAATACCAGATCTGCGCGATTCAAAAATTCTTTGCTTTTTTCCACACCCATTTGTTCAATTAAATCTTCTGTCTCACGAATTCCAGCTGTGTCTACTAGTTTTAAAGGAACTCCTCCAAGATTAATCATTTCTTCAATGACATCCCGAGTTGTACCTGGAATATCTGTAACAATTGCCCGCTGTTCTTGTAACAAAGCATTCAACAGACTTGATTTACCTACATTTGGTCTACCTGCAATAATAGTTTTGATCCCTTCACGATAAATCTTCCCAGTTTTCCCTGTCTTTAAAAGCTTTTCAACTTCAACAATTACTTCAGACAAATGATTTCTGATCTCAATTTCTGAAAAACCTTCAATCTCATCCTCAGGAAAATCCAAAGCGGCCTCCAAATGAGCCATAACTCCGATTAATTTTTGTCGAAGATTGCTGATTTTATTCGAAAGACCACCTTCTAATTGTTTCACAGCAACATCCATCGCAGTTTCAGTGTGTGAAGTAATGATTTCAATAATCGCCTCAGCCTGTGTTAAGTC
This sequence comes from Halanaerobiales bacterium, assembly GCA_030627905.1. Lineage (GTDB taxonomy): Bacteria > Bacillota > Halanaerobiia > DY22613 > DY22613 > JAGMES01. The sequence continues at coordinate 12,658 of DAOVRZ010000016.1, read as the reverse complement.
AATTCGCCCATTCAAAAAAGCTCTTTTTGAAAACTCGCCAGGCTCAGCAAGCCTAGCTCCAGCATCTAAAATTGCATTCGTAATTCGTCTTATAGGTATAATTCCTCCATGACAACCTACTTCAACAACATTTTCACCTGTAAACGAACGAGGAGAACGCATTAAAAGGCAAACAACTTCATCAATTTTTTTATCAGTCTTTAAATCTAAAATATTTCCATATCTGGCTTGATAAGTACCAGTCTCTGAGAGTTTCTTTTTTCCTCTAAAAATCTTATCAACAATCTCGACTGCCTGATCTCCACTAACTCTAATAATGCCTAATCCAGCTTCTCCAATGGGAGTGGAAATGGCAGTAATAGTATCGCGTACGTACATTTCTCTCCCCTCCTTACTTTATAAGATAACCATCCCTAAAAATATTTATGAAAATAATTAATTTGTAATATAAAGTAGTGAAACCCAGCAGAGATTAGCCCTACTGGGTTTACTGCACATCTTTATTTAGTTAGCTACAATAATTACTTTACGATAAGGCTCACGCCCTTCACTATATGTCTTAATATTTTTTTCTTCCTGTAAAGCTAGATGAATAATTCTTCTTTCATGCGGAGGCATAGGTTCCAATACAACTTTTCTTCTAGTAGCTCTAGCTTTTTCAGCCAATCTTTGTGCCAATTGAAATAAGGTATCTTTTCTACGTTGACGATATCCTTCAGCATCTAAAACAATTCTGACATATTTTTCACCATCTTTATTAGCAACCAATGAAGCAAGGTATTGAAGAGAATCCAGAGTATTCCCACGATGACCTATAAGAATTCCTAAATTTTCTCCCACTAAATTTAACTTTATCTGATCTTGCGCTTCTGAATCCCCAACGAGTTCTACTTTAACTTCCATTCCCATTTTCTTCATAACATTTTCTAAAAACTGAATAGCTCGATCAACTTTTGTCTCTTTAATTGTCACTTCCACAAGAGCATCACGAGAACCAAAAAAACCGAAAAATCCTGATTTTCCTTCATCAATAACAGTAACATCAACTTTATCTTTAGTCACACCCAGTATACGTAAAGCTTCTTCAATCGCAAAATCAACGGTCTTACCTTTTTGTCTCAGAGAACTTGCCATTTTATTTCGCATCCCCCTTTAAACCTGGTTCTCTATACATTAAAAACTGTTGAACTGTCATAACCAAAGTTGAGGTAAACCAATAAAGGAGAAGACCTGCTGGGAGTGTCCTCCCAATAAAGATAATCATAATAGGCATCATATATAACATCATCGCATTTTGGTTTGAAGAATTAGGAGTAAGTTTTTGCTGTAAATATGATTGTCCAAAGGTAACAATAGCTGTTAAAATAATCAAAGTCAGATCACCTGTTTTGGAAAGACTATCTAACCATAAAAACTTAGCGTGCTCCAACTCTGCCAATCCTCGAATAGATCCAAATAAAGCCCAAAGAATAGGTAATTGAACTAAAAGAGGTAAACAACCTGCTGCAGGATTATAACCTTTCTCCTTATAAAGTTCCATCATCTTAACCTGAACTTGCTGTTTATCACCTTTATATTTCTTTTTTAAATTCTCAATCTCTGGTTGAAGTTCTTGCATAACTTTCATAGAATTCATCTGTTTTTTGTTCAATGGATGAAGAGCCAACTTCACTATTAAAGTAAAAAGAATAATTGCTACACCCCAATTACTTGTCAAGGTAAATAAAATCTTTAAAGCCTCAGCCATTAAACCACCTAACCAACTTACGGGGTTTAGGTTAACACCAACAATAAAGTACTGTAACAAAATATAACCTCCTCAACATTGTTTATTTTAATGGGTCATATCCTCCTGGGTGAAAAGGATGACATTTCAATATTCTTTTCATTCCTAAAACAAAACCTTTAAAAGCACCATATTTTTCAACGGCCTGGAGCATATATTGAGAACAAGTTGGATAAAATCGACATTTACCTGGTTTAATTGGAGATATAAATTTTTGATAAAATTTGATTACTAAGATGATTAACTTTTTAATCATAACAATTCCCTCTTGATATAGTTATTTATCTTTCTTTAAAATTCCTGCTTTTGAAAACAACTTTGTCATACCTTTTTCAATCTCTTTGAATTTTGCTCCAATAATTCTTTGTCTAGGAAGAAAAATTAAATCTATTCCATCCTGAATCTGATATTGATTCAGTCGATAAGCCTCTTTCATTAATCGTTTTAGTCTGTTTCTCTTCACTGCATTACCAAACTTTTTACTAACTGTAAACCCAACTCTTCTTTCAGAATTTTGTGGATGATAAAAAACATAAACAACAAGTATTTTATTCGCAAAGGATTTCCCAAATTTATATACTCGCTGAAACTCACGATTCTTCCTCAACTTTGCGCTCTTAATCTTCACAAAAAATGAATCCTCCTTATTTTACCTGTTAATAACTTAAGCTTTCCTCCTTTCAAGCGAATATATACCATTTTCGAGTCTAATCAGAATTATATGGCAGACTCACACACTATGTCAAGTCATAGCTTCAAGGAGTTTAAAGTTATCAACAGATATAATTGCTAGTCTATTTTGTGAAAAAAATGTTGACGAGTTAAAATTAATTGTTGATAATCTGTGAATAGTTTGATATGATTAAAGTGATTTGTCTTTAGAAGCGACAAGGTTCAGCAAACGCTAATTCACACTTTATCCACATAATGTGCATAAAGTGTGAATAACTCATAGGTGAAGGGGTTTTTTGTGTATAATTTTTCTTTATCCACAAAAAGCCTTTATTTTATCAATAGGGTGTGAATAAATCTGTTCCAACTCTATTTTTGTGGATATTATGTGTAGTCTATCTTTATATCTTGTAAATTGACTAATGAAAATTCCTATTCAAGCCCCTCTGCTATTTAAAAAGGGATGCATAGTTCTTATACACACTCATTTATCCACACAATGTGAATAAATTGTGGAAAGAAATTTTATTAGCCATATGGGAGGATTATTTATGACTAAGAAGAAAAATTCATTCATCTGGGATGAAGCCTTAAAAATTATCAAATCTAAATTAAGTAAACCTAGTTTTGATACCTGGTTCAAATTAACTGAAATAGTGTCTATTGACCAAAATCAAATTATCATTCAAGTACCAAATGAATTTTCCCGAGAATGGCTGGAATCTCGATACGTCGAATTAATCAAAGATACTTTATATCAGATCACAAAAGAAGACTTTAAAATTTCTTTTGTTACACCTAATTCTAAAGAAAACCTTACTGATAATGAACAATTTAAGCAAAATTCTACAAAAAAAAGACCTGAAGAGCAAATAATTTCTAATCCAATTACTTCTCTAAATCCTAAATACACTTTTGATACTTTTGTAGTAGGAAATAACAATAGATTTGCACATGCTGCATCTTTAGCTGTCTCAGAAGCTCCAGCCAAAGCTTATAACCCGCTATTTATTTACGGTGATGTTGGCTTAGGAAAAACACATATAATGCAGGCTATTGGGCATTATATATTAAAACATTCACCAAATACCAAGGTTGTTTATATTTCATCAGAAACTTTCACAAATGAATTAATCAATTCTATTCGTGATGATAAAACAGCAGAGTTTAGGAATAAATATCGTAGTATTGATGTCTTGTTAGTGGATGATATTCAATTTGTTGCTGGCAAAGAGCGAACTCAAGAAGAATTCTTCCATACCTTTAACACTCTACATGAAGCAAACAAGCAAATTATCCTGTCAAGTGACCGGACCCCTAAAGAAATCCCTACTTTAGAGGCTAGATTGCGTTCACGATTTGAGTGGGGATTAATCACTGATATTCAAAAACCTGATTTCGAAACAAGAATTGCAATATTGCGGAAAAAAGCCAGTATAGAAAACTTACAAGTGCCAAATGAAGCTATTGTTTATATTGCTCATCATATTAAATCAAACATTCGTGAATTAGAAGGTGCCTTGATTCGGGTTGTAGCTTATTCTTCCTTAATTAATAAAAAAATTACTGAAGAACTAGCTAGAGAAGCTCTTAAAGATATTCTTCCGAATGCAAAACCAAGAGAAATCTCTATCAAGTTAATCCAGGAAGTTATCACAGAGTATTATGGTCTCAAACTTAAAGATATGACTTCTAAAGCCCGTACTCAATCTATAGCTTTTCCACGTCAAATTGCAATGTATATTTCCAGAGAATTAACTGATTCTTCTTTACCACAGATTGGAGAAAAATTTGGTGGTCGAGACCATACTACTGTAATCCATGCTTATAATAAAATTAGTGGTAAACTAGAACAAGACAGATCATTTAAAAATATTATAGATAAGATCATTGAAAAAATACAAAATGGATAAACTATACGTGAATAAAAGGGGCATAACTTGTGTACAGTTTGTGTATAAAATTCGTTCATTTTATAAGTTCTGAATATGTGGATAAGTACATGCCCTTCTTTCACACATTATACACACCTACAAATCAATAACTGACATAAGCTTATAGACTTTTCCCCATCTTTCACACCCTCTACTGCTATTACAACTAATTATACTAAATAAAATAATTATATATGACCTGTACAGTTACTTGTGGAAAAAATATTTAAGGAGGTTATCAAAGTGAAATTTAATGTATCACAAAAAACATTTCTCCAAGGAATTCAAATTGTACAAAGAGCTGTTTCTAACAAAAATACCTTACCGATTTTGTCTGGAATTTTAATTAAGACTGAAAATAATCAATTAAAATTAGTAGCAACAGATTTAGAAATAGGTATAGAATGTTATATTAATGCAGAAATTATTACCAAAGGAGAAATTGTTTTACCTGCTAATCATCTTTCTAGCATTATTCGTGAGCTACCATCTATAGATATAGAGGTAAATTGTAATTTAAGTACAAAGTCTGCAGAAATAATTTGTGGAAAATCGAGATATAATATTAATGGATACCTTGCAGATGATTTTCCTTTATTACCTAAGATAGAAGAAGGAATGCAACTTTCAGTTAATCAAATGTTGTTGAAGAAAACATTTGAACAAGTAAAGATTGCTACTTCAAATGACGAGACTCAGCCATTTTTAAATGGAGCTTTATTAAAAATTATTGGAGATGAATTAAATGTAGTATCGACCAACACATATCGTTTAGCACATAGAATGGCTAAACTAGAGAATGAAGTCGTTGAATTGATTGAAGTTATTCTTCCAAATAAGACCTTAGATGAATTGACGAGACTTTTAGATGATGATCCTGAAAGTAGAGTTCAAATTCAAATGAGTATGAATCAAATACTTTTTGAAATGGAAAATATAATAATAATTTCTCGTTTAATCGAGGGTAAATTCCCAAATTATGAACCAGTTATTCCAAAAAACTCTAATACATTTGCGAAAGTAAATAGAAAAGAATTACTTCAAGCTGGAAAAAGAGTTTCTCTTATTGCTATATCTAATTCAAATATTATTAAAGCTAATATTAATAATGGAGTAATGATTTTAGAATCAACAAACTCCGAAATTGGTCATGCACATGAAGAATTACCAATTCAAATGGAGGGTCCTGATGTAGAAGTTTCTTTTAATGCAACTTATCTTATGGATGGTTTAAAAGTAATTGATAGTGACGAAGTAGAACTATGTTTTGGAGGTAAACTTAGCCCATTTATTTTACGTCCAATGAGTGATGTTAAATATACCTATGTAATTAGCCCAATTCGTTCATAAGTAAAAGTGAACTCGTCCAGCTAAAGCTGAACATCGGGGCTTCAGTAGGGGATTCTACCCCCACTGAAGATTAAAAACAATTCCCCCCACTTCTATAAGTGGGGGTCTTAACTCAAAAGATAAAAAAGTGAGGGATTTTTTTATGAATATAATTCGTATTTCAACTAAAAATATCAAATTAGATCAATTTTTGAAATGGGCTAACATTGTTCAATCTGGAGGAGAAGCAAAACTAATAATTCGTGAAGGAATTGTTATGGTTAATGGCGAATTAGAAATAAGAAGAGGTCGAAATTTAGTTCCTGGAGACGTAATAGAAGTAGAAGGGCAAGGGAAGTTTAAAATTACTCAGGACTAAAGTTGGTGATTAATTTTGTATGTAGAAAGATTATATTTAAAAAATTATCGTAATATCGCTGAAGTAGATTTGTCTTTTAACCCGTCGTTGAACTTAATGATTGGTTCTAATGCTCAGGGGAAAACAAATATTTTAGAGTCAATTTATCTTTTAGGAACAGGTTCTTCTCATCGTACAAATAGAAGTCAAGATATTATCAGTTGGGAAAAAGATTATTTTTTTATTAAATCTAGTATTAAAAAACGACAGCGTGAAATGAGCATTAGCTATGGTTTTAATGGTTCTAAAAAAGATATCAAAATTGATAATAACCCCATTCAGCGAATTAGTGACTTGATGGGGTATGTCAATGTTGTAATCTTTTCACCAGAAGATTTACAGATGGTAAAAGGTAGTCCATCTTTTCGTCGTCATTTTTTAAATTTGGAAATTTCACAAGTTAATCCTTATTATTATCATAATTTACAAAAATATAATCAAGTTCTTCAACAGCGTAATCTTCTTCTGAAAGAAATTCGAAAAAATAAAAGCAAGCGTGATTTACTTTTTATTTGGAATCAGCAATTAGTTGACCTAGGAAGTCGATTGATAAAAAAACGACTTGAAGTGATTGGAAAACTTGATATTTTGGCTAGGTTAATACATCGTAAAATAACAGGTGGAAGAGAAAATTTAATTATTGGTTATGATTCTACTTTGGGTAAGGTTACCAATGAAATGACCCATGAAGAGATTCAGGAGATGTTTGAAACAAGGTTAATCAAAGAACAAGAAAACGAAATTCTTCGTGGGGTTACATTAGTTGGCCCTCAACGAGATGATCTTGATTTATTAGTAAATAATATTAATATACGAAAATTTGGTTCACAGGGGCAACAAAGAACAACTGCGCTAGCTTTAAAGATTGCGGAGTTAGAGTTTATGAAATCAGAGATGGGTGAATACCCTATTTTATTGTTGGATGATGTTTTTTCAGAATTAGATTTATCCCGAAAGAAACATCTTTTAGGAGTTATACGTGATAGAATTCAAACTTTTATTACAAGTACAGACTTAGATGTTATACAGGAGATTCAGGGTAAATATAATTTGTTTTATATTCAAAATGGTCAGGTTATAGAAAAAAAGGAGAGTGAATAATTTTGTTTTTACATATCGGAAATGGTGTTTTAATTCCAACGAAAGAAGTAGTGATGATTGCTGATTATGCGACTACTAGATTATCAAAAGACACCAAAAATTTTTTGGAAGTTGCTAATGAAGAAGGATTTATAAGAGATGATGCTTTTAGAGATATTTCAGATGGATCACCAAAATCTTTTATAATTACTAATGAAACAATTTATCTATCATTAATCTCTTCTAGTACTCTGGCCAAAAGAGTTAATATTTTTTAGTTTTTTTATTAAAAAGCTGTGAAGCAGATTATTTAGTAACCGTGATCATATCACGGTTTCATCAGTTTAAAGAACGGGGGATATTTTAATGATTGGAAATAAAGCTCCAAATCAATATGATGCTGACCAGATACAAGTTTTAGAAGGACTTGAAGCTGTTCGTAAAAGACCAAGTATGTATATTGGAACTACTAGTTCTAAAGGATTACATCATTTGGTATACGAAATTATGGATAATAGTATAGATGAGGCTTTGGCAGGGGTTTGTGATATTATTAAAATTACCCTTAATCGCGATAATTCTGTAACTGTTGAAGATAATGGACGCGGTATTCCAGTAGATATTCATCCGACAATGAAAAAACCAGCTTTAGAAGTAGTTATGACTATTCTTCATGCGGGTGGAAAATTCGGTGGAGATAGTGGTTACAAAGTTTCAGGTGGTTTGCATGGAGTTGGAGTTTCTGTTGTAAATGCTCTTTCTGAATGGTGTGAAGTTAGAGTTAAACGAAATGATAAGGTTTATTATCAAAAATATGAACGTGGTGTTCCTGTTTCGGATGTTCAAATCATTGGTGAATCAGATACTAATGGAACTATTACGACTTTTTTACCTGATGAATTGATTTTTGACGAAGTTGGTTTTAAATTTAAGACTTTAAGTCAACGTTTTAGAGAATTAGCCTTTTTAAATCGTGGTGTAAAGATTGTATTAATTGATGATAGAGAAGATGAATATAAAGAAGAGATTTATCAATATGAAGGTGGAATTATCTCATTTGTTGAGTATTTAAATAAAAACAAAGATGCTTTACATAAACCAATTTATGTTGAAAAAGAAGAAAAATATACAAGTGTTGAAGTTGCAATTCAATATAATGGTGCTTATCAAGAGACTATCTTTACTTTTGCTAATAATATTAACACTCATGAAGGTGGAACACATTTAATTGGATTTAAAAGTGCATTAACAAGAGCTATAAACGACTATGTTAAAAAAAATAATCTAATCAAATCTAGTGATGAAAGCTTTTCTGGTGAAGATATCAGAGAAGGAATTACTGCAGTAATAAGCGTAAAATTAATGGATCCTCAATTTGAAGGTCAAACAAAAACAAAATTAGGAAATAGCGAAATTCGTGGAATTGTTGATTCTGCTCTTTTTGAAGGGTTAAGTACTTTTTTTGAAGAAAATCCGAAAACCGCAAAACAAATTGTAGAAAAAGCCTCAAATGCTGCTCGAGCACGGGTAGCTGCTAAGAAAGCACGTGAACTAACCAGAAGAAAAAGTGCTTTATTTGCTTCTTCTTTACCTGGAAAACTTGCTGACTGTTCTAGTAAAGATCCAAAGGAATCTGAAATATATATTGTGGAAGGGGATTCGGCGGGGGGATCTGCAAAACAAGGTCGTGATCGTCGTTTTCAAGCTATTTTACCTCTCAAGGGTAAAATTTTGAATGTAGAAAAGGCAAGGTTGAGTAAAATTTTGAGTAGTAATGAGATTCGAGCTCTTATTACTGCTTTAGGTACAGGAATTGGTGATGAGTTTGATATTTCTAAAGCACGTTATAATAAAATTATCATTATGACAGATGCTGATGTCGATGGTTCACATATTCGGACATTAATTTTAACATTTTTCTATCGTTATATGCATGATTTGATTGAAAAAGGTTATATATATATTGCTCAGCCACCTTTATATAAAATACAAAAAGGAAAAAAAATATATTATGCCTACAGTGATCGTGATTTAAGTAAAATTTACGAAGAGATAGGTAAAGAGAATATATCTCTTCAACGTTACAAAGGTCTTGGAGAGATGAATCCAGGTCAACTTTGGGATACAACAATGGATCCAGAACATCGTACTGTTTTGAAAGTTCAGATTGAAGATGCTTTAGAAGCTGATAATATTTTTACAACTTTAATGGGTGATAAAGTTGAGCCAAGAAGAGAATTTATTCAAAATCATGCAAAAGATGTGAAAAATCTAGATATTTAAAAAAATTATAATAGCTTAGCTATTTAAAGATATTTTTAGAAGGAAAACCCTCTATATTATTGGTGGAGGTGACAGAGAATTTGAAAGGCAGGTAAAGTCTATGGCTAAAGAAGAATTATTTGATTCCAATGTTAAGCTGGTGGATATAGAAGATCAGATGAAAAATGCATATTTAGATTATGCGATGAGCGTAATTGTTGGTCGGGCGTTACCTGATGTGCGTGATGGTTTGAAACCTGTACATCGTAGAATTTTATATGCAATGTATGACTTAGGAATGTATCCTAACAAATCATTCAAAAAATCTGCGAGAATCGTCGGGGAAGTTTTAGGTAAGTATCATCCACATGGGGATACTGCTGTATATGATACAATGGTTAGAATGGCTCAAAGTTTTTCTTATCGTTATCCACTTATTGATGGACATGGAAATTTTGGTTCAATTGATGGCGATGCTGCAGCTGCAATGCGTTATACAGAGGCAAGGATGTCGCATATAACAATGGAATTACTATCAGATATCAACAAAAATACGGTTGATTTTCGACTTAACTTTGATGAATCTCTAGAAGAGCCAATTGTTTTACCTTCTAGATTACCAAATTTATTGATTAATGGTTCTTCAGGTATAGCAGTAGGTATGGCAACTAACATTCCACCCCATAATATAGGTGAAGTTATAGATGGAACGATCATGCTTATAGATAATCCTGATACCAGCATTAGTCAATTGATGCAAGTGATTACAGGACCTGATTTTCCAACTGGTGGAATGATTATGGGTCGATCTCGGATTAAGCAAGCTTACAAAACCGGACGTGGTCGATTAAAAGTACGTGCTAAAACAAATATTGAGGAAATGGGGAACGGTAAACATAGAATTATTGTTACTGAAATCCCATATCAGGTTAATAAAGCGAAAGTGATTGAGAAGATTGCTGAATTGGTTCGCGAAGGTAAGATTAATGGAATTACTGATTTACGAGATGAATCAGATCGTGAAGGTATGCGGATGGTAATTGAACTAAAAAAGGATGTTGTACCTAAGGTTATTTTAAATCAATTATTTAAACATACTCGATTACAGGTTACTTTTGGTGTAATTAATTTAGTTTTGGTTAATAATGAACCTAAAGTTTTAAATTTAAAAGAGTTACTTCAGCAATATATCCTCCATCAAAAAGAAGTAGTGACTCGAAGAACTCAATTTGATTTAGATAAAGCTGAAGCAAGAGCTCATATTCTTGAAGGTTTACAGATTGCTTTGGCTAATATTGACGAGATTATCAAAATTATTCGAGGTTCTGAAGATGGCGAGACGGCAAAAGGACGTTTGCTTGAAAGGTTTAAGATGACTGAAAGACAGGCTCAAGCGATTTTGGATATGCGTCTTCAACGCCTCACTGGTTTAGAACAAGAGAAAATCGAGATTGAGTATAATGATCTTTTACAAAAAATTTCTTACTATAAAGATATTTTAGAAAACGAATTTAAATTATTTGGAATTATTAAAGAAGAATTAACTCATTTACGTGAAAAATATCTTGATGAACGGAGAACTGAAATTGTAGAAGACTATTCTTCTCTAGATATAGAAGATTTAATTCCTCAAAAAGATTCAGTTTTAACTCTGACTAATCAAGGCTATATTAAACGAGTTCCATTAGATATTTATCGTAATCAACGTCGAGGCGGACGTGGTATTACAGGTATGAATACCAAAGAGGAGGATTTTGTAGAAACTCTTTTAATGGCTACAACACATGATTACTTCTTATTTTTAACAAATAAGGGTTTGGTCTATAGGTTAAAAGGGTATCAGATTCCTGAATCTTCACGGCAATCTCGAGGAACTGCTATTGTAAATCTATTGGAATTAAAGTCAGATGAACGTGTAACAGCGATTATTCCAATTAGAGAATTTACTGATAACAAATATTTAATAATAGTAACTAAATACGGAATAATCAAAAAGACTCCTCTTATTGATTATGAGTCAAAATATACTAGCTTGATTGGTGTTATATTGCGCGAAGGTGATGAATTGATCTCAGTTTGTTTATCTGAAAAGAATCAGGATATTATTGTAGGTACTGCTAACGGAAAAGCGATTCGATTTAGTGAAACAGATGTACGAACAATGGGACGTTCAGCTCAAGGAGTGAAAGCTATAACATTAGATTCTAATGATTATGTAGTTGGTATGGGTATTATTACTGAGGAGAGTAGAATCCTGGCAGTGACTAACAAAGGATATGGTAAACTGACTCCTGTAAAAGAGTATCGCCCCCAAATTCGTGGAGGAAAAGGGTTAATTACCATGCATTTAACTGAAAAGAACGGTCATCTGGTTACTCTTCGGGTGATAGATAGAGAAGAAGAGATTATGATGATATCCACAGGTGGAATTATGATTCGAATTCTAGTTGAAGAGATTTCAATTCTTGGACGGAATACATTAGGTGTTAGGATTATGCGTTTGGATAAGGAAGATGAAGTGGTTTCTGTAGCCTTAGTTGACTCTAAAGAACCAGAAGACATTGTAGACGATGATGATGGAGAAGTTGATGACCTTGATTTTGTAGACCAAGATTATGATGATAATGTGGAAGATTAATAAAAAAAGAAAACCTGTGGATAATATTTTCTTATCCACAGGTTTTCCACAACTGTGAATAACTTTCGGAAGAAGATTGGGTTTTTACTGAAATTAGTGAAAAATAATAGTTGTATTCCGCTTATAGAAGGTAGGTAACTTTAGCATTTCGAAAATATTATTAAACTATTGACATTAGTAAGATGATCTGTTAAAATGATAAAAGTCGCTTTTAAAGCTATGAATTTTCCTGTTCTGCCCTGTAAGTTTTGAGACTGCTGGATGGATAGAGATGTTCAATGCCGTTTTAAAATGATGTATTTAAAAGTGTACATGTCTAAATAAAAAATTTAAAATCAAAAAAACATCTTGACAATATTGAGAAAAGATGTTAAGATATGTGAGGTCGCGACAATAAGCGATAAAGAAATGACCTTTGAAAAGTGAACAGCAATCAGCAAAGTCATTAAGCTTTGAATGAGAGTTCAAAGAGATTTAATCAAAGTGATTTAATCATTTTGATTTAGGAACAAAAGAGCTAATCAAGCTATCTGTAATCT
>DAOVRZ010000181.1:0-5235 GCA_030627905.1 Halanaerobiales bacterium | reverse complement strand
GATGGAGAAATTTATTATTATCACCATGATAGTCTTGGTTCGACAACTGCGATAACTGATGGAAATAGCAGTGTGGTGATGAAGCAGGATTATCTGCCATTTGGTGAGGATTTGTTTGGGAAGGATTATTTGAGGGAAAAGGTTACGGATGTAAGGTATACGGGTCAGGTGAAAGATGTCTCGATTGGGCTTTGTTACTATAATGCGAGGTATTATGATCCGGAGGTTGGTAGGTTTAATAGAGAGGATGAGTACAGGGGAGATATTTTAAGGCCGCAGACTTTGAACTTGTTTGTGTATACTGTTAATAATCCGTTGAAGTATGTAGATCCGACAGGTCATAGTGTCTGGTCAGCTACGTCGAACTTTTTTGGTGGGATAAAAGATAGTGGTGTAGATACGGTTAAAGGTTTATGGGGGATGGTAAGGCACCCAATTCAAACAGTAAAAGGTTTTGGAATAGTAGTATTACATCCAATTAAAACTAGTAAGGCTCTATATAGTGTATTTAAAACAACGATTCAAGAAGATATAATATATGGCAATGAAGATACTAGGGCAAGGTTAGCAGGTAAACTAATAGGAGAGATAGGATTAGGTTTAATTGGGACTAAAGGGATCGATAAACTTAGCAAAGCTTTAAAAGCAACGGATAAGGTTGGAGATGCTGGGAGAATAGTTAGTTATGTAGATGATGTAGCAAAATATGGGGATGAAATAGTTGAGGGGACGAGTAATATTGTAGAGAATATTAGACAAGGCTATAATTCAACTTCTAGGTCAACAAATCTATTTGGTCGAGATAAATTCACAAAGAAAACTCAACAGTTAACTGAGTGGCGTAGACGGATAAATAAATCAGATATTGGAAATCAAAGAAAGTTATTTCTTGGAGATGATTATGTTAAAATTAGTGAAGGTAAATGGAGAAGTTTAGATGGTGCAAGACAGTTTAGAGTTAAACCAGGCGATTTTTTAGGAAATCATGGTATTGGTAGACCATTAGTTCCTAATACTCCACACGTTCATTTTGAGTTTCTTCAACCCAAAGGGAATAAGTTTGAAATAATCAAAAATATTCACGTGCCACTACAATAAAAGGTGAGAGGAGACAATAAATGATACAATTTAATAAGGATAGTAAGATATCTATTACTATGAAATTTGACCATTATGGAGCAAATAGTTTAATGAACAGTTTGTCAGCAGCTTTAAACGATAAAGCATTATTAATACAAATTGATGAGCATAAAACTTCAAAACAGTTAAAATTTTTGAAGAATGAAATTGACAGCTCTATATTTTTTGCAAGAGATGAAGTAATTGTTATTGAATTAGATACAGATGAGTTGGAATATGCTATTGAGCGACTAAATAATTGTATTAAAGAAAAGGAATTTTATCCTGTAGAATTTTTTGAGTTGCGTTATAAAGATAGAGTATTAACAGTTTATGTAATTTATGAATTAAACTAACTTTTTTTATTATAATTATACACCCGCGCAAAATAACTAAAAAGCAAGGTGGTGGACAATTTCCTTATTAAACATTACCTTTAAAAATTGTTGTCTAACTCAATGAAAATCAACGTGTCTTAACAGTAATAGTTGTTTATGGCACGTTGATTTTGTTTCATCATTGCCAACTACCAATAATCATCAACCAAACCCTTTGGGTCAAATCCTACGATGTTCCTTAAGATCTTTGCGGGGGAAATCTTTTTAATTCTTTGCCCGTGGGCAATAAATCCTCTGGTGACTGCTAAAAAATGTAAGCTTCAAATAGCCCCCACCTTTAAATAAGATAGGGGCTATGGCATTATTTATTTGGAGGTTTTTTACAACTGTTTGGTAAACTTGTTGACCAGGGAAGATGAGCATCTAGCAATTCTAAATTATTACTATCTATGTTAGGCAATTGCTCGAATAAATATGTTAAGTAGTAAAATGGATTTAGGTCATTTGTTTTTGCAGTTTCAATTATACTGTAAATAACTGCGCTTGCTGTTGCACCTTTTGCTGTATTTGAAAAGAGCCAATTTTTACGTCCTATTACAAATGGCTTAATTGCTCTTTCTCCACGATTATTACTTATTTCCAGTCGCCCATCTAAGAGAAATGCTTCTAGTTTATTCCACTGATTTTTGCAATAAGTTATTGCTTTTCCTAATGCGCTCTTTGGTAACACCTGCTTACTTTTAGAATTTAGCCATACCAAAAGAGCATCAAGAACAGGTTTACTTTGTTCTAAACGCTTCTTATAACGTTCTTCACTTGTCATATGAGCAAGTTTACATTCAAGCTCAAATAGCTTATTGCAATAGTCAAAACCTTCTTTAGATACAAGGGACGTTTTACTGGTTTTATCTAGTATTGCATTCATAGCATCATTAAATTTTCGTCTGGCATGAGCCCAACATCCTACTATGGTTACATTTGGGATATTATTATATCCCGAATAACCAGATGCTGGGAGAATAGTTAGTTATGTAGATGATGTAGTTGAGAGTGTTGGAGATGTTACACGATTAACTGGTGATGCGATTGGTTATATAGACTATGAAATAATTGGAGCTAGGTATGGTGGGATTAATAGAGGAAATTTAGGTATTTTTAAGAAATCAGATGAGATTGCTGAAATAACCTTAAACCCGAATTATTCATGAAACTTAAAAATAAAAGGATACATCATATTAACATACTCTAAGTTCAAATAAATGTAAAAATTATTTTGACGGATTCGTTTTCATTATGTATTCTCAAAAAAAAGAAAGTCAGATGAACCATTATTCCTAAAAAAGTATAGACCTATCCCTTGGTTATGCTTTCTGAATTTTGATTTTACAAAAATGACGTCGTTACTGTTATCCAAACGAGGGCAATAGCTCTATCCGTTCAAACAGATCAACAAAAAAACGTTTGTATGGATAGCTACTACAAAGTTTGAACGTTTTATATCTCCCTGAGCAGATAAAGCGACCAGCCACTTTCGTGAGCAATGTTCTTAGCGTATGCATTCGTTTTGGCTTGTCATTTTCTGAAAAGCACAACCGTCTCATGAGGTTGTTTAGGTTGTAAGCTAAAGCCATCTGCATCAGCCTATTAGCATTTGTTATATAAGAAGAATGGCTTAAGGTATCCATCCCAAAATCAAGTTTTGCTTCTTTAATAAAGTTTTCCATAGTGCCACGTTTGCTATAGAATCTGATAACATCTTTGGCACTAGCTTCCAGAGAAGTAACTACGATAATATGTCTTGGCAGAAGTTCATCTGTTTTTCTTTGGATTTTGCAAACGACTCGGCGCTCCCTATCCCAGCTCTTCGCACGGTACATAAATTCACCGTAAAGGGTATGCATTTTTGTATAATCGGAACCATAGTGATCATAAAACTCTTCAGTGAGTTTTTTAGACAACTTTGAAAGAGTGGCGTTTGCCTTTAATCGAATGGCATATGCAACGCTCTGTTTTTCGGCTTATTCATAAAGCTTTGGCATAGCAAAACCACTGTCAGCACGAATAACCAAAGAGGTGTTTTTATGCATTTTTCTATAGCGTACAAGAATAGGACCCATAAAACTGGTAACATTCCTGGAGGTGTAAACATTGCCACTTCTAAGTTTTGCCTTGATGAGATCGCCAGTCAGTCCATCGAACACCATGAGTGGGTGGAAACCAGTAGAACTGTAATGAAAATTATAAGCGGAACCATATTGTTTTCCATAGGTGTTGATGTGTGTGGAATCAAGATCAAAAATAATAGATTCAGGATGCTCTATTTTGTAAGCACGATTAAAAAGTTCTGTATTAATGTATTCCATCATCTTAAAAGTACTTTTATTGAGCTCATTATTTCGTCTGGAAACTGTGGGCTGTGAAGCGAGTCTATCAGTCTTTAAAATTTCTTTGCAGAATCACATCAGCCCTCCTGTAAGTCAAATGCGATTCAACAACCTCATCATTTTCAAAAGTTTCTTTAACGAATTTGCTGAATCCAATTTTTTCATCGAAACTTCTATAAGCTAAAAGTCCTGAATCGGAAGATAGATTACCCCCTTCGAAATTTATTGAAAGTTTGTTATTGAAATTTAGTGATTTAACCTGTATAATTGTCATAGAAAAGAGCCCTCTTTCTTTTGATAATTTTGTTTAGTCACTTAATTATATCAGATTTGAGGGTTCTTTTCTTTTTATTTTTTATCACCCAATGGGTGAAAGATTCTTATAGGCTAAGTATTTGATTTTAGCTGTATATGGCGGTTTTTATACTGTTACGTGAATAATTCGGGATTAACTATTGCTTTAGCTCATATTGCGAATGAAATTTAATTGAGGTTTTAGTTAGACAAGCATGTACGCCTACATCTTCTAACATGATCGCAATAACCATCATGACAATGAATTAAGTCGGCTATTGCAATCATGTTCTGCGAAATGGTGGAAAAGTCGAAGTTCATAAGAAAAACGTGACTAGGTCTATGTCGGTTGATTATGGATCTGTGTGGGGGGCATCGAGTGATCGGTGTTTCTACCGTGACGGTGCCATGTAAAGATAAATATAAAAATTAAGTAAACAAGGTTAGTGAAAAAATGCTTACAAAATTAAAACTTTGCAATTTTCGTTGTTTTGCACGTCATACTATTCCTTTAAAAGAAAATACAATAATTGTAGGTCGAAATAATGCTGGGAAATCTACAATTGTTGAAGCGAGTAATTTTGTTCATCTAAAAAAGAAAGAAAAATTATTAATGCAGGTGGAAAAAGAACTGAATCCTGTTATTCGTGGATGGAGGATCTATTTCAAAATAAGTAACTCAACAAAGAAGTTTCAGAAATGGCAACGTCGACTATGACTAAAATATCTATTTAAGCAGGAACTACGTTCTCGATGAAGAATCTATTTAATTTAAAGAGAATGTCTGTTCGATTCAGACAACAGGAGTTGATTATATGATTCTTATCGTAGCAGAAAAACCATCTGTAGCTCGAAGTCTTGCTTCCGTTCTGGGGGTTAAGGGTAAAAAAGATGGATATCTAGAGGGCAATGGGTATTGGATCACCTGGGCCTATGGTCATCTGATCACCTTAAAAGAACCCAAGGAATTAGATGAACGATATAAGTATTGGCGTTTGGAGGATCTTCCGATTGTCCCGGCGAGTCTCAAGTTCAAGATTATTGAAAAAAAACAGTTTGGTGTGATCAGGCAACTGGCACTGAAAGCCTCTCAGATTATC
>DAOVRZ010000150.1:0-9144 GCA_030627905.1 Halanaerobiales bacterium | reverse complement strand
GTCCTGTTAATCCACCAGAAGGATGTCATTTCCATACTAGATGTAAATATTGTATGGATATATGTAAAGTTGAGGATCCGACATTTAAAGATTATGGTAGCGAACATTTTGTAGCATGCCATTTGTTAGAAAGATAGATATTATGAAAGCCATTGGAATAATATCCAGTGGCTTTTTTTTATGTTTATATATATAGAACATTGCATTCTTGACAAAATCTACAAAATGAAATATACTTAAAGTATAGTTAACGAAACATTCTAAAATATAATTTCTAAATTTTCATTATAATGCAAAAAAGATCTAAATAAATAAAAAACAGTATATAAGTATATGAGGAGGAGAAAAATGAAAAATACTGTGCTGGGATTGGTCTTGTTAATTTGTCTATTGGCTAGTGGTATAGTGTATGGAGAAGAAGTAGCTAATACTCTTCGCATTGCAGCAACGAATAATATTGTTACACTAAATCCTATTTTGGTTAATGATGGTAGATCAAGTACAATAATATCATTACTTTTTAATGGGTTAGTCACACTTGATGAGAGTTTAAATTGGGTGCCTGATTTGGCTGAAAATTGGGAAATATCTTCTGATGGTAAGGAGATTACTTTTAATTTAAAGCATGATGTAAAGTTTCATGATGGTCATGAGTTTGATGCATTTGACGTAGAATTTACCATAAAAAAAATTATTGATCCTGAAGTTAACTCATCACGACATTCTAATTTTAAGATTTTAGAAAAGATGGAGATTATAGATTCACATACAATTAAATTTTTTCTAAAAGAACCTAAAGCAACATTTATAAGTTACTTAAGTGTTGGAATGCTTCCGAAACATATTTTGGAGGATGTAGAGGATTTAAATACGACTGAATTTAATCGTTCTCCAATAGGAACTGGACCTTATAAGTATGGAGAATGGAAAAAAGGTAATTTTTTTAGAGCTATGGCTTTTGATGGGTATTTCAAGGGTCGTCCTAAGATTGATAAAATAGAACAAATTGTAGTACCAGATTCTAATACATTGACAATGAAATTTTTTGCAGATGAATTGGACATGGTTGCAGTACCAGAGATGGAATACAAATTGTATTTAGAAAAGGCGGAAGAAAGTAATTTTGTATTATATACTTATGATAAACTTCAATATACATATATTGGTTTAAACTTAAAAAAAGATATCTTTAGGGATCAAAATGTGAGAGAGGCTTTAACTTATGCTTTAGATCGTGAGATGATGGTTGAAATTTGTTTGAATGGATTAGGAACTGTTGCAGGAAGTCATGGTCATCCTGAATCTTGGGCTTTTAATTCATCAATTCAACCACGGGATTATGATCCTGACAAAGCAAGAACTCTCCTTACAGAAGCAGGATGGATTGATCGTAATGGAGATGGTATCCGAGAAAAAGGCGATCTGGAATTGAGTTTTATAATAAACGGAAGCTCAGGAAATCAATCATTAAATACAGCAGCCCAAATCTTTCAACAAAATCTAGCTGAAGTAGGCGTAAAAGTGAAGATTGAACTTATGGAATTTAGTGTATTACTTAAGGAAAAAATCTTTCCTAGAAAGTTTGACTCAGTAATAATGGGTTGGGGTCTTAATGTTGAACCAAATCTTCATTATTATTGGCATTCTTCAGGAATTGATAAAGGTTTCAATATTGTCTCATACAATAATCCAGAAATGGACAAGTTATTAGAGCTGGGTCAAAATGAATTAGATCAAGATGTGCGCAAAGATATCTATTGGCAGGCTACTAAAATATTACATAATGAACAACCTTATATCTGGCTTTGGTATCCAAAAATTTCTATAGTGATTCAAAATCGTTTAAAGGGAACAAAATTTCAAATTGGTCTAAGTCAATTCTGGAATATTCATGAATGGTATTTTGAATGATATTTGAATAGCCCTGATTAGGGCTTTTTTTAGTAAGGGGGGAATAGTGGTGGGAAAACAGGTAGTATATCGTGTATTGCAAACCATACCTTTACTTTTGATAGTTTCTTTTTTCTCATTTATGATTATTCATATGACACCTGGAGGACCTGGGCTCTTATTAGAAAATCCTACTATTACATTGGAGGACACGTTGAGAATTTATAGCAATTTGGGATTAGATCAACCATTGATAATCCAATACTTCAATTGGGTTAAAAATATTTTTTCTGGTAATTTAGGTGTATCTTTCATTGACGGCGAGCCTGTACTTGATAAAATTTTATCTCGGGTTCCAGCCACATTATTATTGATGGGGACATCGTTTATTTTTGGATTAATTTTAGCTATTCCAATAGGAATTATTGCGGCTGTAAAAAAGAACTCATTATTTGATTACCTGATTCGTTTTTTTACTTTTTTAGGGATTGGGATTCCTGATTTTTGGTTAGCATTAATGTTATTATTGTTTTTTTCTAATTATTTGGGTTGGTTTCCAACAGGGGGGATTCGTTCGATTGGCAAAGAAGTAAAGGGCGTTTCCTATATTTTAGATCTATTATCACATCTTTTTTTGCCCATGATTATATTGACTATATCAAATATGGTTGGGAAGATAAGACATATGCGTTCGAGTATGTTAGAAGTAATTGATGCAGACTATATGAAAACTGCCAGGGCAAAAGGATTATCTAGCAAAGTAATTATGTATAAACATGGTTTACGTAATGCCATTTTGCCACTTGTAACAATTATGGGATTATCAATTCCATCCTTTCTGAGTGGGTCTGTGGTTGTAGAAAAAGTTTTTGCCTGGCCCGGGATGGGAAGAATGGCAGTTGAAGCTGTTTTTCAAAGAGATTATCCTGTAATTATGGGATTGAATTTGATTGGTGCGATTTTAATTATTTTCGGTAATCTTTTAGCAGACTTAGGTTATATATTAATAGATCCGCGGATTCGTTACGAATAGGAGGATATATATGAATAGAATTCGACGATTTAAAAATAAAGGAATGATAGTAGGAGTGATATTTTTAACCTTACTTTATTTTTTTGCAATATTTGCACCTTGGGTTGCTACTCACGATCCAGTTAAAATGGATTTCAAGTCAAGAGCAGTACCTCCAAATAAGAAACATTTATTTGGTACTGATCAATTAGGGCGAGATATTTTTTCAAGAGTTATATATGGAGGTCGAGTTTCTTTGACTGTAGGTTTGATAGCAGTAGGAATTTCTACAATAATTGGGGTAATCTATGGTTCAGTTTCTGGGTATATAGGCGGGAGAGTGGATAGCATTATGATGAGAATTGTAGATGGAATTCGTGCTTTTCCGACTATGTTCTTACTTTTGACAATCGTAGCCTTTTTGCCATCAAATATACTTAATATAATTTTAGTTCTTGGATTAACCTGTTGGACAGGAACAGCTCGAATAGTTAGGGGTCAATTCTTGTCATTAAAAGAGGAAGCCTTTATAGAGGCGGCTAGAGCAGTTGGAGTTTCTACATGGAGAATTATTTTTAGACATTTATTACCTAATTGTAGTGGGCAGATCACAGTTACTGCAACTATGGGAGTTGGAGGGGCTATTCTTACAGAATCTGCATTGAGTTTCCTTGGATTGGGTGTAAATCCACCGACTCCTAGTTGGGGAAATATGCTATTTGAATCTCAGTCACTTTATACCCTTACTCGAACTCCTTGGGTTACGATTTTTCCAGGAATATTTATTATGATTACTGTTATTAGTTTTCAATTTGTGGGTGATGGATTAAGAGAGATTTTTGATCCACGACTTAATTAATGCTTTAAAATATTAATATAAAAATACCTATATATAGATATAATAGCAATAGTTTTAGAAAAGATAAAAAACAACTACTAATTTTTTTAGCCATATTCTTGACATTAAAAAATAATTGTAATATAATTAAAGAGAATTATAAGCAGAAGCTTTGTGGAATACATTATTTAGGACAAGTAACTGTTAGCAAAATAAATAATAGTACTCATTAATTGTCGAACTCAGTAAAAGAGTAGGGCTTTAATATCGGCTTAATAGGTAAAAGTCTAAATGTACTCAATTTAGAATATTCAGCCGATTTATTTAAAGACTCCTTATGGGTTTTTTTTTATACTGATTTAGATAACATATGTTAGCTATTTAAAAGTGAGGGATGTAGATGAATAGTAGAGATAAAAAAGTTCACATTTCTACTGAAACAAAGAAAGAGTATATTGTACGTTTAGCAAAAGAGGATCCTTTTTTAAAGATTGAACAAATTGCAAACTTTGCTAAAACTACATCTCGTTATGTACGAACCATTCTTTCTGAAGCAAACCTTTCTTTGATGCATTTAAGAGAGGAATATGCACGTAAAATGGAAAAAAAATCCGAATCAAAAATTTTGTTTTCATTAAATGAATCGCTGGTTAATATACATATTCAAGATAAAGGAAATGGGCCAGCCTTTTCATATAGCGCTCCTAAAATTGAAATAGTTGACTCATATAAAGATGTTTACTGGAATTACGACAATGTTCTTCTTTATCGATATTTTCAGCATATTTATTATTATAAAAAGCCTATTGGGATTATCGAATTTATAACTAAAGTTAAATTAGATGTAGAGAAGTTAAATCAGGAAAATGGTGTATTTAATTTAATAGGTTTGAATAGCGACGAGGTACGGTTTGCAAGTCCGGAGATTGAAATTGGAAAATTAGCTGATCTCCTTAGTTATAAGGGACTTAATTTTGAACTTCAACCTGATGATCCGATTATTAAGATTAATGCTAAGATTACTGTAAAAGAGAGGATATTAGGAGAAGAAATATTTTATTTTCCAGGTGAATATGTTAAATTAATGATTCCTGGAATTTTTTCTCCGATTTTAGAGCATATAAAGTGAATTCGTCCAGCTAAAGCTGAACATCGGGGCTTCAGTAGGGGATTCTACCCCCACTGAAGATTAAAAACAATTCCCACCACTTATAGAAGTGGGGGTCTTAACTCAAAAGATAAAAATTATTTTATATGTGAAGATCAAAGCTTTCGTGAATACATACATTTTAGCGGTGGATAACTAACTGTACTAAATTTTTCGGAAGAAGTTAAAATTCCTTCCGAAAGTTACAAAATCTGCAAAGCAGATTGAAAAGCATACTAAGTAGATTATTAACCTTTTTAAGGAGGTGAAATTTTACCAATTGAGTAGGTAGTAGTTTAATAGTATTTAAAGGTTATTACTTAAATGAGAAGAAGGAGGATGTTTAAATGAACAGAAATTTTGTTGTTTTATTAACTGTTTTGTTAGTTTTAGGTATTAGCTTTGGTGTTATGGCTGAAGAGCCAAAGCAAGGTGGCACTTTGATTTTAGGTGTAATTGGTGACGCTGAAGTTATCAACCCAGTTTTAGGTCAAACGGACTCTGCTAGTAGCTATGCTGAAATGGTTTATGAGTCTGTTTTGGATATTGACCGTGCTTCTATGGAATCAATTCCTGGTGTTTTGGCTGAAAGCTTTGAAGGTTCCGAAGATGGTTTGGTTTGGACTTTTAATCTGAAAAAGGGTGTTACTTTCAGTGATGGCCATGAATTTACTGCTGAAGACGTTAAGTATACTTTGGAAATCATTACTGATCCAAATACAAACACTGTTCGTGGTTACTTAATGGATTCTGTTGATAGTATCGAAATCATTGATGATTATACTCTTAAAATTACTCTGAAATATGCAGATCCAAACTTCTTAACTGGTACTATGACTATGGAGATCTTGCCAGCTCATATCTTTGCTGGTACAGATATCAATACTAACCCAGCTAACCAAGCTCCAGTTGGTACTGGTCCTTTTGTATTGGGTGAGAGGGTTCATGAAGATCATGCTACTTTTGTTGCTCGTGAAGATTACCACCGTGGTCGTGTATATTTAGACAAAGTTATCTACAAAGTAGTAGCTAATCAAAATGCTTTATTAGCTACTGCTGAAGCAGGCGACATTGACTATTCTGCTGTACCACCTGCAGAAGTTACACGTATTGAAAAAGAAGCTGCTTCTAAAGGTTTAAAATTATGGACTCGTTGGGACTTTGGATATACTTATCTTGGTTTCAATTTAGAGAGAGATATGTTCAAAGATGTAAATGTAAGAAAAGCTTTAGCTATCTCTATCTATAAGCCAGCAATCGTTAAGGTTGCATACTTCGGTCAAGGTAAACCAGCTACTTCTAATATCGTACCTGGTATTGGTTGGGCTTATAATGCTGATATCGATGACTACGAATATGATGTAGATGAAGCTAAGAGGCTTTTAACTGAAGCAGGTTGGGTTGATACTGATGGTGACGGTATCCGTGATAAAGATGGTCAACCATTAAGCTTTACTTTGATTACCAATAAAGGTAATGTTGCTCGTGAGAAGATTTTACCTTTGGTTAAGATTTTCTGGAAAAAGATTGGTGTAGATCTTGAAGTTGATGCTCTAACTTGGGTTACTTTCATCACTGAAAGAGTATTCAAGAAAGACTTTGATGCGATTATCCTTGGTTGGACTGGTATGGGTCCAGATCCAGATGATTATTCTTTATTCCATTCCAGCCAAATCGAAGATGGTTTCAACTTCGTATCTTACAACAATCCAAAAGTTGATGAATTGTTAGTAGCAGGTAGAACTACAATGGATGTTGAAATTCGTAAGCCTATTTACGATGAAATTCAACAACTTATCCATGATGACTACCCATACATCTTCTTAATGTACAGTAAAGCTAATGCTGTATTCAGTGAAAAAATTCATGGTTTAAATCCAAACCCAATCGACAGTCTCTTTGTTGCAGATTGGAAAGATATTTGGATTTCCGAATAATCAAAGTATAAAACTTTGAAAAACGTAAAACTTTCTTAAATAAAATGTGTATATGGCCTAAGATTTCTTAGGCCATATACATGATTATATGATTTTGTTAAGGATTTTGCTTTTAAGGGGGGTACTGAGTTTGAAAAATTATATTATTAAACGGCTTATATCAATGATACCGATTTTTATCGGAATCACATTAATTTCCTTTACAATTGTTCACCTGGCTCCTGGTGATCCAACTAGTATGATGATGAACCCAAAACTTAAGCCATCTGATCTAGCACGGATCAAAGCTAATTTAGGGCTTGATGAACCATTAGCTGTTCAGTATTGGAGCTGGGTAAAAAGTTTGGTGCGTTTAGACTTTGGTAACTCATTTATGTCTGGACGTTTAGTTAGTGAGATATTAGTAGAAAGGATTCCTGTTACGTTACTTTTAACGGGGACAGGCATGCTGATAGCGATTTTTGTGTCTGTGATTTTTGGTATTATCTCTGCTACCAGGCAGTACTCGGTTTTTGATTATATAGTCTCTCTATTTGCGTTTGCAGGTCTTTCAATTCCAATTTTCTGGCTTGGTTTAATGTTAATCCTGATTTTCAGTGTTAGTTTAGGATGGTTGCCTGCTACTGGGATGTATAATCTTAGAGCAGAGCATATAACCATTGGAGATCGTATCTTGCATATGATTTTACCAGTTACTTGTTTTGTTGCGCCAAGTATGGCTGGTTGGACTCGATATATGCGTTCTAGTATGCTAGAAGTTATTCGTGAAGATTATATCCGTACTGCTAGATCGAAAGGTATAAGTGAAAAGGTTGTTATTTATAAACATGCTTTAAAAAATGCTTTGATGCCTATGGTTACTTTGTTAGGTTTATCTCTACCTTTTTTATTGTCAGGCGCCTTGATTACAGAACAAATTTTTGGATGGCCTGGTATGGGACGAACTGGTATTGATGCTATTTTTCAACGGGATTATCCAATTGTAATGGCTACTAATACCATAGTTGCTTTTCTAGTTCTAGTTTGTAACTTTTTTACTGACATAATTTATGCAACTATCGATCCACGAATTAAGTATAACTAAGGAGGTGTAGATAATGTCTAATAGCGGAAATACTGCAATATCAGAGCAAAAGCATGGTTTAAAAGTTGAAAATGAAACAATGTTAAAAATAACCTGGAAAAGGTTGAAAAGGAATAAATTAGCTGTAATAAGTCTTGGCCTTATAATCTTTTTCTATTTAGTTGCTATTTTTGCACCAATGATAGCCCCTTATAGTATTGATGATATGGATTTTGATAGTTTATGGAGTGTACCTTCAAAAAGCCATTTGATGGGTACTGATTCTATGGGGCGTGACTTATTTACACTGGTTATCTATGGTTCTAGAGTTTCATTAACCGTAGGTCTCGTTTCTATGGCTATTGCAATTACCATCGGTACAGTTTTGGGAGCTATTTCAGGGTACTATGGTGGGATTGTCGATAATATAATTATGCGTATTACAGATATTTTTCTTTGTTTCCCATCCTTCTTCCTAATTCTTACTATAGTAGCGATGTTTGGAAACGGTATCTATAAAGTTATAGTTATAATTGGTTTAACTAGTTGGATGTCAGTTGCTCGTTTGGTTAGAGGTCAATTTCTTTCTTTGAAAGAAAGAGACTTTGTTGAAGGTGCAAGAGCTTTGGGTGCTAATGATGCTAGGATAATTTTTACTCATCTTTTACCTAATTCTATGGCACCAATTATCGTAGCAGCTACTATGCGGGTTGGTTCAACAATCTTAACTGAAGCTGTACTAAGTTTCCTTGGACTAGGAGTTAAACAAGGAACTGTGAGTTGGGGTGGTCTTTTGCAGGATGCTCAAGCTATTACTGTTATGAAGCAAACTCCATGGGTAGCTATTTTCCCAGGAATGATGATTTTTGTAACTGTTTTGGCGTTTAATCTTTTAGGTGACGGTTTACGAGATGCGCTTGATCCTAAATTAAAACACTAATACGAAGTCGAGGATGGAAAAGGGGGTTTAAAGATGGCCAAAGAGTTATTGTTGCAATTAGATGATTTGAAGACTTACTTCTACACTGAAGATGGTGTGGTTAAGGCTGTAGATGGAGTATCCTTTGAGATATATAAAGGTGAAACTTTAGGAGTAGTAGGTGAGTCTGGTTGTGGTAAGAGTGTTACTTCGCTATCCATTATGAGACTGATCCCAAATCCTCCAGGTAAAATTGAAGGTGGTCATATCTGGTATGAAGGTGAAGATTTGCTAACAAAGTCTGAATCCGATATGCGTAAGATCAGAGGAAATGATAT
>DAOVRZ010000004.1:0-105544 GCA_030627905.1 Halanaerobiales bacterium | reverse complement strand
ACCGGCGCTTTCTTCTACCCTTACCATTGGGTATATACGTCCACTTTATTGTAATGGCAAGTTTATTCAATCTAGCTAATTTAATGTGAGTTTTGATCACTTCACCTTAAAAGAAGTACCAAGCTTTTCTTGGCGTACTAATAACATCGGTTTACCTTGAATTTGCAATCTCTTATTATCATAATACTTTATTGTAATTCTGTCCCCAATATGTCCACTAAATTGATAAATATTATACTTATTTGAGCTATTATAACCGTTTTGAATTAACTGAACTCCATCTACTGTAGTTAAATATTCAACAAGTAAATTGACATTATCAGCCTCAATTGGCTTTACAGAATAAGAAGAATTTCTAATAGTATCTTTTTTATATTCAACTTTTTGAATTATGAAAGAAGCTAATTTTAAGGAAAGATCTGGATTTGTACCTACTTGGGGTTGGAGAGTAGTGGTTCCATCATTTCTAAAATACAAATCTAATGTTATTTCTTTAGCATCACCAATAATTACAAATCTAAACTGGTTATTATTTTCATTTACCATTTCTAATTCTTGGACATCATAAACATCAAATTCTTCTTCACAAAATTCACAAATCCAACTATATAACTTATTTCTGTCTAGGTTAAGTCTTTTAAAGATATTCTTTTTCCCCACCAGAAACCCTCCTAGTTATAATCTAGCTAAAAGTCAATCATTGTCTTTAATTATCCTTCTCCTTAAAATATATTTCTTTTATTTATTAGGCAATTAATTGATCTTGTATTCTAGAAAAAATACATTGCAGGTCATTACAATCCCTTTACCAGGGAATCAGATTCCTCTCCCATTCAGCAGTCTCTATTACCCTTGACCTTTATTCACATGTGTTTGATGATATGAAGAAACCAGCCATTCAAATCCATAGTATGAGGCTAAATAAGAAAGGTATGTTAGATGAATAATAACCAAAATGACTTAACCAAAAATAATTTTACACTATACAGATTCCTCTTTCTCTGGTTTGGAGAATCTATCTCAATTATTGAAATCATACAGGTGGACTCATAGCTCCTCTTGGTTTTAAAAATGGTCTGATCTCAATTTTAATTAAGCTGGTTTAAATACTCACATTTCTAATTCAACATGTTGTTTAATATTTCTACAAAGCAATAATTTTTCTCTTTGACGTATCTTGCATTTATTAGTCGAATGATATTTTATTTATACCATTCTATATTAAACGGGAGAAAAAATTGACTTAGAAAACTTCTATCCTATTATATAAAAGAACTCCTGTTTAATACCAGAAGTCCTTCCATTCATAGTAACTATTATTAAGCAATATTTTAAAGATTCCTCGCAACTTCTTCAGTTACAATTTCTTTTCTTTGTTACCTATCAGGCATTAATAGATCATAAAATTGTAAAAGTCTTCACTTAAATGTAAATGAAACCTTTGTAATACTTAATACTTTCAAAGTCGCAATTCCAAATAACTCCACTACCTGTTTAAGTCCCTGCTCTTTATATATCACCTCTAAATATTTTTTTAATAATCAAAAAAGCACCACATGGCATTATTAGCCTGTGGTACTCTTGTCATTTTATTAAACGCAAAATAAAACTAAATATCAGTGAAAGAATGCTTACAACTAAACTAATAGAAATTGCAGAACTCAATGGGATAAAAATTTTTCCACCGATTGAAAAATCACCAGGTAATTTCCCCAAAAAGGATACTAACTTGGGAAATTTAATTATTAACAAACCCACCATTAACATTACTCCACCAACATTAAAATACTTTTTTCTAAATTACAGATCACAACTATCATCAACATCTAGATTTAAACCACATCTTTATGTTCAATATCTCTTATGCTTAAATAAGTCATAAATATTCCTAATAAAGCAAATGATATCGGAATTACAATTATTGAGCTTAAAGAAAATCCTCCAGTACTTGAACCAAAAATAGAAACTAATATTACTGCTGATACTATTGTTCTAGATACAGAGTTTTTCTTCATACCAAAATATAGAGGTATTAAACTGATACCTACGGTCGCCAGAGCATTTACAGTAATAAATATAGACTGTTTTAATATTATGTCCCCTGTGAGCCCAGTCGTTATGAAGTTGAAATATATATTGAAAATGTAGAAAATTAAACTTATAAAAATATCAGATAAAATGATCAACAAGAAAGTAAACACACCTACAACCATCAACTTAGCTATAAGTATTTTTTTTCTGTTTACGGGATACATGAACAATACCATAATCGTTTTGTTTTTATATTCTTCAATAATAAATTCCGAGAGAAGAACCGCAGAAAATATAATAAAGGTACTTCTAACTAATGAATCAATTATTGTGATATACTCAGCAATGTCAGAAAATCCAACTTCATTTTGATTTTTCATCCCATAACTTATAAACAGTATTAAACTTAGTATGATTAGGTTTGCTATTATGACTCCTTTAATATATCTTCTTACTTTATTTTTCTTCATTTCCAATTTTATTAATTTAAGCACTTAAACCACCTCCATTTATTAACTTTAAAAAGTAATCCTATAAAGAACTAGTTTTCTTGTTTATCGATTCAATGTTTATATCCTTTAAAATTAAAGTTTTGGATATTCTGCTCTGAGGTATATCAGCATCATATATTCTTATTATGTTGTTATCCATAACTTTAAAATTACTGATATTGAGATCATTTTCCAAAATATAAGATGCCCTTTTACATTCGCTTGTAGCTAGCTCAATATACTCCTTGTTCTTTTCTCTAATACTATCCATTGAGACTTCTTCTATCAATCTTCCATTGTTTATAACTCCTATGGTATCAGCTATTTGTTCTATCTCTGCTAATATGTGGCTTGATATTAATATTGTTACACCATACTCTCTGCTAAGCATTTTAAATAAATTTCTGATCTCTTTAATTCCAATCGGATCAAGACCATTTATAGGTTCATCCAATATTAAAAATTCTGGCTTAGTAATTATTGCTCTTGCAATTCCAAGCCTTTGTTTCATCCCAAGTGAAAACTCTTTAACTGCTTTATTGTTAATGTTATTTAAATTTACAAGTTCCAATGCTCTATCAATAGCCTTTTTGTCATGATAACCCATATATTCGCAGTGGAGATCCATATTTTCTTTTGCAGAAAGAGTTTCGTAAAATACCGGATATTCAATGATAGTACCAAATCTTTTTAAGACTTCATAGGAAGTATCAGTAAGCTTTTCACCAAAAATTTCAATTTCTCCACATGTTGGTTTAATAAGGTTAGTTATCATTTTCATTACAGTAGTTTTACCTGCACCATTTGGTCCTAAAAAACCATAAATTTCGCCCTTCTTAATATTCATATTCACATTTGATACTACCTCTTTACCATCAAAGGCTTTCGTTAAGTTGTATGTCTTTAATATATATGTCACTTCCCTCTCTCCTTTCGCTCAATTACTACACTTTTATTATAAACACTGAAATTCTCTTTTTTATTAATCAAATCTTACAAAATTCTTAAGTTGCAAAAAAGAACAAGATACTTTCAAACAAAAAGCATCTTGTTCAGCATAATCAGCTTAATAAGTTATTCTTTTTAATTTAAAAGAAAAGATCGTTTTTTCATAGGGTTTGCTATGAAGAGTAATTTCTCCCCCTAATTTTTCAACAAGTCTTTTGGTAATGGTAAGGCCAAGTCCGCTACCCTGATACAATTTATTTCTAGAGTCTTCTAGGGTGTACATCCTTTCAAAAACATGATCCCGATGTATTTCATCAACTCCCTTACCTTTATCCCAGATATCCACATAAACATAATCCTCATCATATCGCAATGATAAGCCTAATATATTGCCATCATTTCCATACTTGATGGCATTTGATATTAAATTGTCCATTATCCTATCAAGAGCTTCTTCATTTCCCATTGCATAAATGTTGTTCTCAGGGATATCTATACTAACCTCAAAGCCTTTGGTAGTTAAAATATCATAAAAGGCTAGTATATTCTTTTTGCAAATCTCGTTCATATTAACTCTTGTCAGTGGTATATCCTTGTCCCTGGATTCCAACTTTGCCAAGTCAAAAAAATTATTGATAAGTTCTATGACCTCCATTGCTTTATTCTGAACCTTTGAAAGCAATACTTCTCTCTCCTCACTACTAATGCCATTATCAAGCTTTATTGTCTCAATATATCCCAGTACGACTGTAAGCGGCGTTTTCAAGTCATGAGAGATATTTGAGAGCATTTTTTTTATTAATATTTCAGATTTTGTGTAGTCTGCCAGAACTTTTTGGTTACAATCCAATAAATTATTTATTTCTACTAAAAGAGCTTTAAGCTCCTTATCATCGGTAACCACCATAATCTTTTCACTAGTTCCCTTTGTAATGATGCTGTCTAGCTTTTCATGTATGTATTTTATGTTAGTACTTCTCACCTTTTGAAATCTATATTGAAGATATATTATACACAACAAAATTAGAATTATTATAAATAAAAAAGTAACCATCTAAAACTCACCCAATTTATACCCTATACCCCACAAGGTTTTAATATATTTAGGGTTGGAGGCATCATCCTCTATTTTCTCTCTTAATCTTCTCATATGAACGTTAATCACATTTTCATCTCCAAAATAATCGTCATTCCAGACAAAACTATAAATCTGAGCCTTTGTAAAAACTCTATTAGGATTAGTAATAAATAATTTCAGAATTTTAAATTCCTTCAAGGTAAGCTTTATATTTTTACCATTCTTAATGGCCGAATAGTTGTCCATATCTACAGTAAGACCATAAAACTCTTTGACATTTGCTCCTTCTTTTGTATCACTCTTGGAATATTTAGTAGCACGCCTTATTGCTGCTTTAATCCTTGCTGATATTTCAATCATTGAAAAAGGCTTAGAAATATAATCATCAGCACCCAATCCTAAGCCTATCGCCTTATCAACATCGCTGTCCTTAGCTGACATAATTATGATTGGTACAGAACTTCTTTCTCTAATAATCTTCATAACTTCCATACCATCTAGTTTTGGCATCATTATATCAAGAACAACCAAATCAAAAGTATCCTCTAAAAATTTTGCAACTCCCTCTTCACCATTTAAAGCATTTGATACTCTGAATCCTTCCTTTGTTAGATAATTCATAACCATTTCACTAATAGATACATCATCTTCAATTAGTAAAATTTTATTTTGCATAACATAACCACCTTACCTTTTTGTTCAAAATCATGTTTTTATCTCAATAATCGTTCGAAATATCACAACCACTCATGAAGTTCACGATTAAAAGGTCTATGCTTATATTTCTCTTCATAGCGCCTTAATATCTCATCAATAACCTCTTCATTACCCTTCATCTTTTCAACTAATTCCTCATCTACTTCCTGAGAGAATGGACAAGTTGACAGGCATACCCCACAATCTGTTCCTACACTACGCCAGACTTTATAACATTTCTCCTGATCAATCTTCCATCTGAGTAATCCATCTACTTCTTCCTGAGGATCATTTGAAATTGCTTTCCCCGGACACATTCTAGCACATTTCTTACATATATCACAAAATTCTTTTATACCAAACCTATCTGCCTCATCAGGAATTAGCTCCATATCTGTAGTCACAACTCCCAACCTTATTCTAGACCCAAATTTTTTCGTAACAAGTAAACCCATTCTCCCGATCTCTCCAAGACCCGCTTCTTCCGCCACACGAGGCGCTACAACCAGATAATTTCCATCCATATGATTTCTTGCGTTATATCCCAATTCACAGATATAATAACTTAAAATCATCCCAATTATAGCAGCATTAACATAACCTTTTGTAACCTCAACAGCTTGTGGCAAACTTGGTGCTCTATTGATCATATCTCTATCCATTTCTACTGCAAATACAATACCATACTTATGAAAAGTATTAATTTCTTCTCCATAAGCTAATCCTCTACCTCGATGAGAATAATAAAATTCTTCTTTCATTCTGGTAATCCCTACTAAATCTGCACCATAATATTTGGCTAAACCTTTTAGTTTTTTAGTTATCTCATCAGGATTAGTTTCAGTCTTCTTAAAATTAACTTTTCCTTCTGATAACCCCTTAATATCTCCTAAAAATCTAAATGCAGACACTCCAATTGGAGAATTTATCGGATCAAAGGTTGCAGTCCCTTCTCCCATCAAATCAGGCATTTTTCTAAACGAATCATCAATCTCCTTTTTCTCTGGATTCCTTTTATAATAATCTTCATATTGCTGACTACCTTCTTTATATGACATCCTTGCAAACATAATATCTCTCTCATCAAATCTTTTCATTATATCCACCTTTTCAATGATTTCTTAGTTTATAATTTAAGACTTCTTTATACCCAAAAGATTTACCTTCTCTTTTTACTTAAAAATTTACTTGACTTTATAAGGAAAATAGTGTTATCATACTAATGAAAATAAAATATTAAAAATTTTCACTAGGGGAGCTGGAAAGACCAGCTGAGAGTAAGACTCGAAAAAGTCTTTAACCCTTTAACCTGATCTGGATAATACCAGCGTAGGAAAGTGTCGCATCGTTATATACAACTTTTAATGTATATAATGATGTCTGTGGATGCTTAAGCACAAATCCTATTCTGGATTTGTGCTTTTTTATTTCCTTGGTGCTATGGAAGGAGTGAGTTTTGATACATCTTAAGATGTCCAAAAATATTTCCAATCATAAGAAGAGGTGAACAATGTGAAAAAAGTATTAACTATTGCTGGATCAGACAGTAGCGGTGGAGCAGGGATTCAAGCTGATTTAAAAACTTTCTCGGCTCACGCAGTCTTTGGAATGAGTGTAATCACAGCCGTAACAGCTCAAAATACACAAGGGGTTTTCGCTGTTCAAGATATCACTCCTGATATTATTGAAAAACAGATCGATGCGATTTTTGAAGACATAGAAGTTGACGCTCTGAAGATAGGTATGGTTTCACAGATTGAAACGATTCAAACCATTGCCAAAAGTCTAGTAAAACATAATGCTCAAAATATCGTTGTAGATCCTGTAATGATATCGAAAAGTGGTTTTCATCTTCTAAATCCTGAAGCCAAAAACGCTCTTATTGAAAAGCTTTTACCAATCGCTACAATTGTCACACCAAATATTCCAGAAGCTGAAGTCATTACAGGTATGACTATCAAAGAGATCGTTGATATGAAGAAAGCAGCCATTCAAATCCATAGTATGGGGCCAAAAAATGTACTTATCAAAGGTGGTCATCTATCTCAAGATGCTATTGATGTATTATACAATGGAAGCAGTTTTAAGTATTTTAAATCTAAGAGGATACCTACAAAAAATACTCATGGAACAGGCTGTACATTATCTGCTTCTATCGCTTCAAACATTGCAAAAGGTTATTCTATCGAAGATTCAGTATCGAAAGCAAAGGAGTATATTACTGTAGCAATAAAAAATTCTCTATCTATTGGTAAAGGTGTCGGACCAACGCATCATTTTTACTCCCTCTATCGAAAGGCAGGTATATTAGATGAACAATAACCAAAATGACTTAACCAAAAATAATTTTACACTATACAGCTTCCTCTTTCTCTGGTTTGGTGCAGCTATCTCAATTGCTGAAATCATGACTGGGGGTCTCATAGCTCCTCTTGGTTTTAAAAATGGTCTAATCTCAATTTTAATAGGACATGCTCTGGGAACAACCATTTTAGTATTTGGTGGAATCATTGGTACAAAAGAAAGAATTCCTGCAATCATGTCAACCAGAATCTCCTTCGGTTTATATGGTTCATACTTGTTTTCAATCTTAAACGTTCTACAACTCATCGGTTGGACTGCCGTAATGATCATTTCAGGGGCACGTTCAGTTAATTATATCAGCACTATACTATGGTCTTTTGATAATATCACCTTGTGGAGTATAATCATCGGAGCTTTGATCTGTGTTTGGATCTCAATGGGCACCACTGGAATGAAAAAACTCAACCTCATTGCTGTTTCTTTATTATTCATCCTTACAATCATCTTAAGTTTTGTCGCATTCAAAAGTGATAAATTATTTACAGCCCAAATTCCTGGTGATATGCCATTAGGATTAGCTATTGAACTTAGTGTAGTTATGCCCCTCTCATGGCTTCCTTTGATCGCAGATTATACTCGTTTTGCAAAAAACAAAAAGAGCGGAATCTATGGAAGTTGGATTGGCTATTTTATTGGAAGTTCATGGATGTATATAATTGGGCTCGCTGCTGCTATCGTTACTCAAAATCCAGACCCAGTTGCTATGATGTTAGCTGCTAACCTTGGTATTGCAGCTTTAAGTATTATTGTACTTTCAACAGTTACCACCACATTTTTAGACGCATATTCAGCTGGTGTAACCACTTTAAATATCTTACCAAAGTTAAATGAGAAGAAAACAGCCATGACTATGGGGATTATTGGAACTATTATCGCTATTGTTATACCTATTGAAAACTACGAAAGCTTTTTATATGCTATTGGTTCTGTCTTTGCTCCTTTATTTGCAATTGTCATCACAGACTACTTCATCATCAAGAAAAACAATAAACTCCAAGAGAAGTTACTCATCAATTGGGGCGCTGTGTTAGTATGGATCATTGGTGTTGCTCTTTACTATGCTTTTATTAAGATCAACTTTATACTTGGTGCAACAGTTCCTGTAATGCTAATAACAGGAGTTATCTATACATTAACCTGGAGGTGGATTTCAAAATGGAAATTAACAAGATAATCACAAAACTCTTATCAGATGTAAAAGAACATAATCCTTTAGTATATCATATCACCAACTATGTTACGGTTAATGATTGTGCGAATATTGTGCTGGCCCTGGGAGGTTCTCCTGTCATGGCTGATGATCAGAACGAAGTAGAAGAGATGGTATCTATAGCTTCAGCTTTAGTTCTTAACATGGGTACTTTAAATCAAAGAACTATCGAATCCATGATCTTAGCAGGTAAAAAAGCTAATGAACTAGGAATTCCTGTTATCTTTGACCCTGTAGGAGTTGGTGCAACCAATCTCAGAACTGAGACAGCAAACAGAATTTTAAATGAAGTTAAATTATCAGTGGTTACAGGTAATATGTCAGAGATCAAAATTCTGGCAGGATTGAACACAACGGTAAAAGGTGTTGATTCAACTGATGGTACAGTTGGAGGAGAGAAAATTGCTGCAGAACTTGCTGCTAAATTAAATTCAGTTATTGCTATTACTGGAGCAACTGATATAATATCCAATGGCAAGAAAACATATAAGCTAAATAATGGACACGAAATTCTATCAAAAGTTACTGGTACAGGTTGTATGACTACATCATTGATCGGAACATATGCTGGTGTGACAAAAGATTATCTTTTAGCTGCTACAGCAGGAATTATGTCAATGGGGCTTACTGGTGAAAAAGCATACCAACAACTAGCTTCATCTGATGGGATCGGAACTTTTAAAGTCAGGATTTTTGATAACATTTATAATCTCTCAGAGAAAGATATTATACAAGGTGGTAAATTAAATGAGTGTTAAACAACAAATTGATTATTCTATTTACTTAGTTACTGATCGAGAAATACTGGGGAATAGAAACCATTTAAAATCTATAGAAGAAGCAATCTTAGGAGGAGTTACTCTAGTACAACTCCGAGAAAAATCCATCTCTTCTCTTGAATTTTATAATCTTGCTACAAAAGTTAAAACTGTTACAGATCATTATAACATTCCCCTTATAATCAATGATAGATTAGATATTGCACTTTCTGTCAATGCAGCAGGTGTTCATTTGGGTCAGAATGATTTACCAGCTAAAGTAGCAAAAAAACTCCTGAATCCAAATCAAATCCTCGGAGTTTCTGTCACAAATCTTGATGAAGCATTAGAAGCTGAAAAGGTTGGAGCAGACTATTTAGGAGTGGGAGCTATGTTTCCAACTGGAACTAAAGACGATGCAAAAATGGTGACCTTAGAAGAATTGAATAAGATCAAAACTAATACTCACATACCAATTGTAGCGATTGGTGGAATTAAGGAATCCAATGTAGAATTACTAAAAAATGTTGATGGCCTTGCTATTGTTTCAGCAATCTTAAGAAAACAGGATATTAAAAACGCTGCACTTAATCTATATAAATTATTTTTACAAAGATAAGATATTTTATATCGAAAATTGATCTAACATAAAAAAGACTTGTGACACAACCATATGCCACAAGTCTTCTTTATAATACTATCTAAATCTTTGCAATCTCTAAATGGCAGTAAAGTGAATCAACTGTCACATTAACTGTAGCTGTATCACCAATTTTATTTTATAAACCCCTTGAGGTGAAACTACTTGAGCTCCATTATAGGTCATTTTCCTTCGTTTTTTTGGCTATAATATGTATTATTAAAACTTAAATGTAATATATTTTATAAATATTTAGCTTAACTATTTATTAACAAAAATAAAAGCAGACCCATAATATTTCTGGGTCTGCTTTTAACAACAATTCAAAGGAAAGTCTTTTACCCCCATAAACGCTGTTCACTAGATGAAATAGCCAAAATACCACGTTCAATTAATTTTTTAACCGTTTCTTTTTCTTTATCAAAACTACCCACTATGATTGGCAAATTCAATTTCTTTAGGTGTTCAACAGCCTTAGTTTCGGCAATAGCAGGTGATATTTCTACCGCATCTGGGTTCGTTGTCTTTAATAAGTTCAAAGCCTCTTTTAATGTGCTATTATCCTGTATAAATACTCTTTGAATAGTCATTAAATCTGCTTCTTTAGCAATATTAATAAGATTACTTTGAGTAGTTATAATTCCATCACAAATATCATTTTCGATCAAATATTCAATCCCTTTACCATTTTTCTCAATCCCAGATACCAGATCAACATTTATGAACAATAACTTATCTTTTTCATGGGCCAGCGTCATTACAGCATCAAATTCCAAAATAGAACCCGTTAAAAGAAAGACAGCAACAGCCTTACTATCCATAGCCTTATTTAAATGACCCATATCTCTGATTTCAGGGATTACCGGATATTTCTTAAAAAACTTTCCTAAATGTTTCATTTTATCACTCCATTCAGCAATCAATCTGTTCAAAACATAATATGCTCACTACTAAATTGACCATACGGAGGAAAGTTTATACTAGTGACTCTTTCTTTTTTTATAAGTTACCGACTCACCTGCTGGAAGATCTCTAGTAGCAATAATATCTGCACCAGTTCCAAGGATATCAGACAAGATTATATCACCTAATTTTATTGGAGCATTAACCTGGATTTTCCCAATCTCTTTCATACAATCCAAAATCAGATTCCGTGGTATAGGTTTCGATGTCTTGACTGGTACTAAAGGAAGAATCCCACCTTTTACGACAACAGTTGTGGGTAGTATTCGCATAGGAGATACAATCTCTTCTTTTGCATACTCCTCACCTTGAGGACAAGCATTACCTGAAATGCTTAGAATTTCTTCTCCCTCAAATTCTACGTTAACCTCACATCCTTTAGGACAGGTCACACATGTTAATATTTTTTTTTCAGGACTCATTTTATTCTTCCTCCTTCTCTAAAATGGCAACCTGAATTACAGAATTGTCATCTAATTTTTCTATAATCTTTTCAGGAAGTGGTAGATCAATCATCTCCCCTGGTTTTACATATGGCTTAGAAAAAGATAAAAGTTTATTATCATTTGCAGAAATTACTATATCAACTGCTCGCAAAGGTTTAGTAACCCTCATATACAAAGGAATTCTTTTTCTTTCCTGATCATTTAACTCAATTCTTTGAGGAATAACATATCTAACATTTTTACCTACCTGTATTGTTAACTTGTTTGAACGTTTTTCCATTTTACCATTTACATACTTCGCAGCCCACTGTCCAGCCATTTGAGATTCTTTTGTTACGAAATCTACTAAATCATGAACATGAAGAACATTACCACATGCGAAAATACCATTTACAGAAGTTTCGCGTCCTTCATTAACTACAGGGCCAGCAGTTACAGAATCAAGCTCCACCCCAACCTTTTTCGACAATTCGTTTTCGGGAATCAATCCAACAGATAGAAGCAATGTATCACAATCTATCCTTTTCTCTGTTCCTTGAATTGGTCTAAACTTATCATCTACCTCACTGATTGTTATGCCTTCGAGCTTTTCCTTACCATGAATTTCAGTTACTGTATGCTTTAAGAGAAGCGGAATATCATAATCCTCAAGACACTGTACCACATTCCTGGATAATCCTCCAGTGTAAGGCAAAAGCTCTACTACCGCTTTAACATCTGCTCCTTCAAGACGCATCCGGCGAGCCATAATAAGACCGATATCTCCTGATCCTAAAATTACTACTTCTTTGCCCGGTACATATCCTTCCATATTAACAAAACGCTGAGCTGTTCCAGCTGTGAAAACACCCGCAGGTCTAGTGCCAGGGATTCCAATAGCACCTCTGGTTCTTTCCCTACAACCCATTGCTAAAATAATTGCTCCAGCTTGAATCTCCATCAAACCATCTTCACTGTTTACAACATATACTTTTCGATCAAGTGTTACTTCAAGAACCATAGTATTTAATTTAATCTCAATATCCTGTTTTTCAACTTCCTTAATAAAGCGATGAGCATATTCTGGCCCAGTTAACTCTTCTTTAAAATAATGCAAACCAAAACCATTGTGAATACACTGTGTTAAGATTCCACCCAGCTCAAAATCTCTTTCAAGAATTAAAACTTTATCTGCACCCTCTTCTTTCGCTGAACACGCTGCTGCAAGACCTGCTGGTCCTCCTCCAATAACTACAATATCTCGATATAATTTAATCATTATCCATCACCTTACTTCCTAAAAGTTCTTTAACTTTATAAGATAATAGATATGAGTCGGTTAATTCTTTTCTTACTTCTGTTGGATCCAATCCTAATTCTTCTGCAAGAATCGTAATTACCTTTGGTCCACAAAAACCTGATTGACAACGTCCCATACCTGCGCGTGTTCTCCGTTTTACTCCATCAACTGTCCTTGCTCCTACTGGATCATGAATCGCATCAAGAATTTCTTTATAAGTTACAATTTCACAACGACAAATAATTGAACCATACCGAGAGTCTTCTTGGATAAGTTTAGCCTTTTCTTCCAAAGATAACTCTCTAAAATGAATCGGTTTTTTACGAGTAGGATCAAAATCATCCTTCATATCTAGAGCTAATCCTTCATCTTTTAGAATTGTTACAACCATCTCAGCAATAGAAGGCGCAGAAGAAAGACCAGGTGATTGAATTCCTGCTACATTGATAAACCCTTTCACATTTTCTGCGGCTTCGATTACAAAATCTTCTGTCCGATCAGCAGCTCTAAGCCCGGCAAAAACTCGAATTGTGTCTTTGAGACTGATTCTAGGGAATAATTTTTTAGCACCTTCAAAAACTTTGTTCAAACCTTCCCTTGAAGTTCCTAGCTGAGATTTTTTTTCTACTATATCCGATGTTGGCCCAATCATTAAATTACCATCTACAGTTGGTGTTACAATCGTCCCTTTTGAAATTTTAGTCGGAATTGGAAAAACAATATGGTTAACGTTAAAATCACGATCTTTATCATAAACATAATATTCCCCTACACGAGGTGTAATAGAAACTTTATCTATCCCAGCCATTCTAGATATTTCGTCGGCAAATAAGCCTGCAGCATTTATCACATAATCTGTTTTAATTATTCCTCGATTAGTCTTTACACCTACAACATCACCATCTCCAGTCAAGATGTCCTCAACTTCTGTTTCAAGCATAATTTTAACACCATTTTTCTCAGCATTTTCAGCTAATGCTAGAGTTAACTCCCACGGGCCAATAATTCCTGCAGTTGGAGCCCATAGAGCAGCCTTTGCTTTATCCGAAAGTGCTGGTTCATTCTCACGTAGCCACTTTTGATCGACAATTTGTAAACCTTCAACTTTATTTTCCCGTCCACGATTCAGCAATTTTTCTAGTTCTGATAAATCATCTCCCTCAACTCCTACAACTAAAGAACCTATCCGTTTAAAAGGTATATGCAAATCTTTAACTATTTGATCAAAGATCATATTTCCTTTCATATTCAGTTGACCTTTTAAAGTTTTTGGGTCTGCATTAAAACCTGCGTGGATTAAAGCAGTATTGGCTTTTGTAGTTCCAGTTGCTACATCTGGTTCTTTTTCAACTAACACAATTTTTAGATTGTATCTTGAAAGCTCTCTGGCTATAGCGCAACCAATAACACCACCACCAATAATTACGACATTTTGCTTAGTATTAAACAAATCATTCTCCTCCTTATATCTATAAAAATAAGCCATTACAGAATAAAGGAGTTAGGTTTGCACTCATTAGTTAAACATGAGCTTATACATACAAACGCACATACTCTCCTACTCCAGTAATGGCTTTCTCATTTCCTCAACCAATTCCTGTAGAATCAATATATTGTATGATTAGCCCACAAAAAGTAGTCGCACAAGAGCTTGCATACCATATAAAGTAATGAAATGACGCGTCAATACTTTATATGGTATGCAAGTACGACTAAAATACTTTTTGTGGTCAAATCATTTTATCTTTTGAGATAAGACCCCCACTTCTATAAGTGGTGGGAATTGTTTTTAATCTTCAGTGGGGGTAGAATCCCCTACTGAAGCCCCGATGTTCAGCTTTAGCTGGACGAGTTCACTTATTTTTTTCTTGTTTTATTCTTATTCTACTATCCAACCCTTTGCTCTTTCAACTGCGCGCTTCCAACCATCATACAGTTGGCTTC
This sequence comes from Halanaerobiales bacterium, assembly GCA_030627905.1. GTDB lineage: Bacteria > Bacillota > Halanaerobiia > DY22613 > DY22613 > JAGMES01. Next base: position 90,696 of record DAOVRZ010000004.1, on the reverse strand, counting down.
TCTCGGATTCTTCCATTTTAGGTGTAAACAAGGTTTGTAGGTTCCATTTTCCAATAAGTTCTTCTTGATTCTTCCAGTAACCCACTGCCAAACCAGCTAAATAAGCCGCACCTAAAGCGGTTGTCTCACTGATAGTTGGCCTTTCAACACCACAACCTAAAAGATCTGCCTGGAATTGCATTAGGAAATCATTCTGAACCGCCCCACCATCAACTCGCAATGTTTTCAATTTAATCCCTGCATCTGCTTCCATAGCTTCTAATACATCGCGTGTTTGGTAAGCAATAGATTCAAGGGTAGCCCTTATAATATGCTCTTTTGAAGAACCACGCGTTAAGCCAACTATTGCTCCACGAGCGTACATATCCCAATATGGAGCACCTAAACCTGCAAAAGCTGGTACTACATAAACTCCACCTGTATCATTTACTTTTTTAGCAAAATACTCAGAATCCTGAGCAGAATCAATAATTTTAAGTTCATCTCGAAGCCATTGTATAGAGGCACCACCAATGAAGATTGAACCTTCCAAAGCATATTCTACACGGCCATCAATTCCCCATGCAATCGTTGTTATAAGACCATTTTTAGATTTAACTGGTTCTTCACCAGTATTCATCAACATAAAACAACCAGTACCATATGTGTTTTTAGCCATACCTTTTTCATAACAAACCTGTCCAAACGTAGCAGCTTGTTGATCCCCAGCTATACCAGCAATTGGCACTTCAGCGCCAAAAATATCTGCATCTGTATTTCCATAAACTTCACTAGATTGTTTAACTTCTGGTAGCATAGATGTAGGAATGTCAAGAGCACTCATAAGCCCTTCATCCCATTTTAAATCAAAAATATTATATATCAAAGTCCGGGAAGCATTTGTATAATCGGTAACGTGAACTTTACCATTAGTTAATTTCCAAATCAGCCATGTATCGATTGTTCCAAATCTTAATTCACCTTTTTCAGCCTTTTCTCTAGCTCCTTCTACATTATCTAAAATCCATTTAATCTTGGTTCCAGAAAAATAAGCATCAACGACTAATCCAGTTTTATTTCTAAACTCGTCCTCTAAACCTTTTTCTTTAAGACTATCACAAATTTCAGCAGTTCTACGATCTTGCCAAACTATAGCATTATGAATCGGTCTACCAGTTTTTGCATCCCAAACAACAGTTGTCTCTCTTTGATTTGTAATTCCAATTGCAGCAATTTGATTCCGTTTAATATCAGCTTTTCCTAATGCGTCTGCAACTACTCCAATCGTAGTACCCCAGATTTCATCAGGATCATGTTCTACCCAACCTGGTGTCGGATAAATTTGAGTAAATTCTTTTTGAGCAACACTTATACTATTACCGTCTTGATTAAAAACAATAGCTCGAGAACTTGTAGTTCCTTGATCAATAGATAAAATATACTTTTCCATCAATAACCACTCCTTTTTCCCTCTTAATTATAATACAAAGAGGATTACAGTTGTTAATGTTGCAATTGCAGCGGCTGGTGGGTCAATCTGAGTATCTCCCCAGTCATGAAATATGCGAGCAAAAAATTCACCAGCGAATGCTCCTAAAATCCCAAATAGTGCACCTACAAAAATACTATTTGTAGCTATTGCAGCAAGAGCCGCCGGCAAAGCAATATGGTGGATAACTGGTACTCCTCCAATAATCATCGCAAAAATCAGAGAAGTTGCAGCTATACCAAAACCAATTACAGCACTACCAGTGATCAATGCAGCATAGCTTGAAATTAAACCAACACCTAATCCTATCATTATAAGTTGTCCAGGATTCATTTGGAATGGTACCCAAGCAATAGATTCTGGAATATTCCACCGTGAAGAACTTAATTTTGGATCATACTTACCAAATACTCCTGTATTACTCCAAATTAAACGAACAATTATTGCCGAAGTAACTACTGTTAAAGCTACGGTATCAGTAGCAAATCCAAGTGCTACAAAAAATCCGTTTACCAAATACCCCACAACGCCAAAAATACCACCTACAAATAGTATGTCCCATTTTCCTAATTTCATAAGAGGTGATGCTGTATCCTTTCCTGATGGCATATAACCTCTTTTCGCAGCATATGCTGCCGCAGCTACACCGGCAGCAAATCCAATGTGTGGGCCAAAGAAAGGTCCAAAAGCTATATTGGAAGTAATGACTGCTGGTCCACCTGCTATTACCAAAACTTCACCCACAATTACTAATAAACCACAGAAAATAAAAGAAGGAAGAGCACCAATTGCCGCACCAAGGATACCGCCTCCAAAAGCTGATAAGATTAATAGTACATCAAATATTTCTTGCACTGTTATGTTCCTCCTTTATAATTTTATTGACTTTAAACACTCCAGCATTTATAGTATATCCAACACCTCCTAATATAAAAGATTTGAATTTTCAAACTATTAATGTAATAAAAAAAACCTGTTGAAAGACTAATCTCAAATAGTCCAAAAGATTAATATCTCAACAGGCTTTCTCCTAAACTCAACCTCTTAAGAAATTAAAAGATTTGAATTCACAATTAAGTTCTCTTCTTTTCTTCTGCATACCCAATAATTCTATCCAAAGTATGCTCCCACAGCTTCGAAATAGCCTCAAAATCCATATTAGGAATATAATACTCTTCCATCAGATCATGAGTTTTCTTCGCTTTACTGATAAATTTCACTGCACGATTAAAGAGTTGATTGAAGATTTTTTCATTCTCCTCAACCAGTTTTTCATATTTCTCTAAAATCTCAGGGATTAGACAATAATCCATACCAATCTTCTCATCTCCATTTTGTGGTGAATAAAGATGTGGTTCTATTGACTTTGTAAAGGCTACACTTAATTCTGGAATAACAACATGTTCGATCTTCTCTGGATTTAGGGCACAGTGATACATCTCTGCATGATAACCTCGCTCTATTGCAGCGGTGGCAACTTTCTTTAATAAAGTCGATTTACCAGTACCTGGGCGTCCCTCAATAATATAACGCTTTTCACATGGTCCAACGATTGTTTCCAAGTAATTCATCATTCCATCAGGAGTAATTGCACTTGCAAAAAGATGCCTTTCTTCACCCATCACAGGACTTACTTCACAATTAAAAACCTTATTAATCAAATCAGCAGTCAGCTTATTCGCTTTTCCATAATCCATTGCTTCCTGATTTGCTCTTTCCCAATCATCATATACAACTTGAGATGCTTTCAAAAAACGGTATGCTCGATTAAAAAGTCTACCAACCTCTCGATTCGCTTCAATTATATCCTGTTTATTTGAACGCATCCCTTCTTCATCCCAATAATCCCCCAAATGAATAATCTCGTCTACACAACCTGGATTTTTGGGATCTACAATATGAGGCGCCGTTCCATCCATCAACGCAACTCCAATTACAGGAATTACTAACCCATCAAGAGAACCATTATCTGATGAACAATGATGAAACTCAATATCATATCCCCGTTCCAACATCGCTTCACCAATTTTCCTCATAAATGTTGACTTTCCTACACCAGGACCACCCTTTATAATAAAAATTCTAGTTGTATCTGCTGGAATAATGTAATCATAAAAAGAGTAAAACCCTTTCGAAGTATTCCCACCCGGAAATACATGTTTAATCCGTCCTTTTTTAGTTTCTGGCATAATAAAAAAGACCTCCTCAATGTCATTAGATAATAATAACATATGCAGGAGGTCGCGTATTTGTTCACATTATACTATATTCACTTGTCAACTTTTCGGTGCAAAATATTTCAATATTTATTCAAAAAAAGATCTTTTTTTAACCATTATTAAAATAATAATTACAATTACATATCCAACATCCATGCCTTTCCACGTCGACCACCCGGACCTTCTGATTGTATCATATTAACCCCTAATTCATCTCCAAATTCATCAATCTGCTGAATTAATTCTTTAGGCATATTTGCAGTCACCTTTTCTCCTACTGCTTCAATATTCTTATCAATGGTATTCTGTAACATGTAATGACGCAATTTATCAGTAATATCCTCTTCTCCTGCCTCGAAATGAAGCGTTGTATCAAATACTACTTGATTACACAGATTAGCAAATCTTTCTGCTGATCTATGGTCGACAAATCCAATAGCTGCAGACACTTCCTGTTCACTTTTCGTCTCCTGTAAGATCCGCTTTAGTTCTGGTTGGATAAAAGTAGATTTCAAGTATATCACCCTTTCATTCCTTGATATCTTTATTTTTACCCTATTGCTCGGAAATCTTGCACTAAACAAACAAAAACTTGTTAGCAATACTAACAAGTTCTCAACATTTTAAAATTTATGTAGTTTAAAATATAACATTGGCACGGGTGGCAGGATTTGAACCCGCGGCACGTGGATTTGGAGTCCACTGCTCTACCAACTGAGCTACACCCGTGCGATAATTTATTAGACAATGAAGTTATTATAACATATTGTCGATAGGTTGTAAAGTAAATTTTTTTTTCATCGAAATTTTTGAAAAAAACTAACTTATTAAAAGCTTTAGAAAGTAAACTCACTGTGTCATCGTATTGACGTAAATAGTCTATATACACACCTTTGATCCCACATATGTATATTCTTCTGTCATTTAAGCGTTCCCTCCTTAAACAACAAAGTAGGGTAGCCAAAGCTACCCTACAGTTTTATTATACTACCAATCACAGAATTTCGCAAGGATTAAACTAACATTTAGCTTAGTATTTAGATAAGACCTTCTGGTTTTATAATTAGGTTCCTATACTCAAATAATTATTGGCAGGATACATTATAAATAAAGATAGGGGCTATGGTATTATTTATTTCGAGGTTTTATGCCATTATCCGGTAAACTATTTGTCTTAAAAAAGCTGATGTACCAGAAGAGATAGTTAATGATCAAATATATCATATTAAGATGGATTGGCTCAATAAAGGAGTAACTTATATGTACCGATGAGAAAGTATAAATTAGCAGTGGGACTCTTCATCAGAAAACAGGCGAGAACCCAAGCTATCAGTTAGGGATTACGGGTAAGACTTCTAATGGATGGTATCCGTTGGTTGATTCTATCCTGCTGACTTACAAATCCAACATTAAATTTACTCAATTGTACTATAAGAGTAATTTAGAGCTTTAATATCATATACGGTAACCTCTTTGCACTCAAATAAACACTCATCAAAAATAGCCAGATTAAAGCCCTCTTGACACATAGTACTCTTATATTGTATGCCCTTATAGCCTTGACTTTTGATGTAGTCACTCACATATTGTGTAGGTAAATAGTCTAATGAAGTATCATGTCTTCTCAATGGTTTAGCTATATCATTACTAATTTTCCTCAAATGATCAATATTAATTGCCAGTTGAGTGGCAAAGTCAATATCTAAAAATGGACTGATTTTATCAATCTTAGTAAGGTTAATCACTTCTATGTCTTGCAAGAGTTCAAATTCACCAACCGTTACATAGTCATAAACGCCAGCTCTTATTTCGTGAAAAGTGGTCTTTTTAGAATCAGCCAAATACAAACAACTTATTCCCTCGGGATTTGCACGTCCGGCTGTTGCTAATTTAGCTGGAGGTGCTCCCATCTTAGTAAAGTCAAATCCAGATTCGTCTGAGCAAATCCTTGCCCTATAGAATACCGTACCAGCTTTATATAGTTGTTTAACATAATCACAAAATTTCCCCAAAACATTCTTATTTATGTAATTAGTATGAAATCGATTTTTGCTTTTAATTTCTTGAACAAAATCATCCCATGTAAAAGTTTTGATTATACTGTATTTTTTTAAATAATCACTATCATTTGACTCTGGTATCCCTACGGGCATATCAAATATCTCAGGATATTCAGCATATTTCTCCCGACAGATACTTGTGATTAATCTATAAATATTGTGTCTTTCTAGTCTAAAAATATTCCATTGATTATATAAAATATCTTTTAGCAAACTTAGACTATCTTTTGGAAACATATCAGACAGATTAGCTATAGGCGTATATATTTCCAGTAAACCATCAAACAACTCGGCAAGGGCATTATTTGCATCTGTATCATACACATACTCATTAGTCTTACCACAAAAATCACAAACACCTTTTGTGTTCAAACCTCTAATAATTGCTTTTACCTCATCATCTTTAAAGCATTTAACACAACAGTTCATTTTAAATCTCCCCCGCGAGATATTTTCCAATAAGTTCGAGATGATGCATAATAGATAGTTTTTTCACACTACCCAGACCAGGATATGTCTCGTTTTCATAATGTTTAAGTAAAGTATCCAATCCCAGTGTTGTCTCAATAGATTCAGTTTGATACCAATGAGCTAACTTCTCTACAGCTTCGTAAAACTTTTTAGCTGGGTTTTTAATATCTTCATTAGAATCAGAAACAAAATGTTTTACTCGTAAACTTTTATCACTTGCAAAATATACTATGTGAAAAGCGACAGCATAAGGAGCAAAACCAGACTCCAAATAAAAGTCCCCAATAATAGAATAGTCTGCAAATCCTTCAAATCCTTCTTCCTTAAAATACAAATGATCTTCTGAGAAAAATTCATCTGTTATATGTTTATAATCAGAATTTCTAATCTGCTTCTCAAATTTATCAACTAACAAAACCCTATTATTTTTGACTTTACGCAAAAAAGCTCTTTCATCTGGAATCAAAACATATCGAGGGTCCACATTATTAAATTCATCTTCGTACACTTTAAGAGAATCCCTGTTATTATTTATAACGAGCAACTCATTTTTTTCAATTCCTTGATTTTCCAATTCGCTTAATTGCTCTTGAGAATCATCATTTATAATGTGTGACTTAATAATATTATCTTCTTTAAATAATGACATAAATTCTTTTTTGTATGAATCCTTCTCTGTGTTATTCATATCACTTCTAAAAGAGCCCACTGAAGGATTATGAATCACAGCAATTGGCTTATTCTCCTTGAGATAAATTTTAATTGTTTTTACCAAAGTTGAAGAAAGTTTTACTGGTTCAACAACGGGAATGATACGATTCCCCAACAAATTTTCACTAGCTAACTCACGCAAAGCTATTAATTCATATTGTCTTCCTCGAAAATATGGAAAATACATAACATCAACCTCCAAATTTTTTTTGCAAAAAACTATCCAAGCCTGCATAGTCTTTTTTCCTAAATTTAGAAAAATAAATCAAAGATTTCAATTCATATGGAACTTTTTTGAATTCTTCAACAATTACTTTATTCCGTTTTTTTAATTCTTTAAGCGTCAATCTGTAAGCATCCACAATTGGTATTTTTTGAAATACTTCCAAACATTCATCATAATAAAAGACCGGAGATGTCTCAGGTAAACTTCCATAGTAGTCTAAAATAATTCTTTCAAACTCCCGTTTGTGTAAAAGTTTAAATATTACTTTTGAATTTAATTTACTGTTATCTTGTATCGGTTCTTTACGCAAACTTAAAGTATTTCTGTTAGTCAAAATACATATACCAACAGAACTATTTTCTAAAATAGAACATACCTTTTCATATTGATCTTCACTAGTTACTACACAAACATGATCAAATGCTTTGTAATAATCATTAATCTGATTTTCCAAACGGTTAAATGTGTCTAGTTCTGTTTTAATCTCGTATACTACTGCTTTACCGTTTATCATAATAAAATCAGCTTTTGATTTATTTATCGGTATTTCCGTAAGGGCTGTAGTAGTATTCACACTATGCCTTCCTAATAAAAGCTTATTTAGAAGCGTATTTTTATAAATATATTCATTCCTATAATTTTTTGACATCATTTTGTAAATTCCACTTATTAACACGCCATTTTCTTTTGATTCAGCTTCACTGATATATCTTTTTACAACACTTCCATAAACAGCGTTATCTTTCGCTTTAACTAAATCAAAAAAAATGTTTTGAGTAAATAATCTATTCAATATAACACTATTTGTACCCATAATCAAAAACCCCTCCATAATATTTTGAATATAATATTCAAAATAATTATATCATACAAAATGATGTATTAACAGACGAACTTTTTCATACCATTGATCTCTATATAATATAACCACATTATCCAAAAAAGTAAAATCGCACAATAGTAGCTAGCAAATGTCCGTATTTTACATATAATTTTGATGAAAATACTATAGTTCTAAACATGTCAAACCGTAAAACGAAAACCATTTTTATACTTCACTTAGGTTCAAATTGGATGAAGGTGAATTTGATTATGATAAATCATTCCACAAAGTAGAATATATTATATTTTAAGAATATCAAAACATATAGCTAAAGTCAAGTCTCTGGAGTAATCTATCTATACTGGGACACAGAAAATGATGTATTTATTTCTTTTAGTGCTGATAAATTAATGTATTATAAGCGTTTTTAATTTTACCAATAGGTAAATTAATATTTTCAGATATTTACTTATCAGCATGTAACTTAACTATTTCATCCCTATCATCCGATGGGCGACTCCTGGGTGACTTACTCATATTCAGTTCTCCTTTCTTTAGGTACAAAAAAAGACCTGGTACATATTGCACCAAGTCTCTCGGTTACTGGATATATTTTTACAGGCCACCATGATTGTAGCCTGTTTTTATAATGGAGTCAAGAATTACTTTTTAGATTCCTTAATAAGAAAATTATGCCACTTTTTTTGCAGTTCTTAACGAACAATACACAAAAAAACAAAAACCTAGATGAGCGAAAACGCTTCATCCAAGCTTAATTTATGTTTAAAAACCATGTTACATAATCTTCCATTGTGAATATATTGGTGGAGGTGGCGGGAATCGAACCCGCGTATCTAACCGCTTCAAGAGCAGTTTCTACGTGTGTAGTCTGTAGCCATGTTTAGGAACTTACTCACCTACAGACATGCCCATAAGTTCCGATCCTGTAAATTTCCCCAATCTCCTACAGAAATCAGAGACAGAGTAGTTAGCTGATTATGATGTCCGTTCCGTCTCCGCTAACAAGAGCCGAAGGGACAGGTGCCTATTACTAGGCAGCCAGTGCGTAATTATCGTTTGCAGATAATTTAAGGTACCAGTGTTTTACGAGTGAAAGGAGTCCTCGACACGCTTCTACTAAATTCACAACCAGAGCGAAACCAAATCACCCCCCAGTGTACACTTAAGGGACCATCAACCACGTTAGTTATTATAGCATACTCCACAAGTTATTGCAAGAGTAATTTTTTTCTAATACTGACGCTCTTTCAAAGCAACCTCAATCTGACGCTGTGCTGTTCTCTTAGCGATATCTTGTCGCTTATCATACAACTTTTTACCTTTAGCAAGAGCCAAATCAACTTTTAACCAGCGTCTCTTAAAATAAATCTTCAATGGTACTAAAGTATATCCCTGTTCCTTAATCTTTCCAAACAATCGATGAATTTCCTGTTTATGCATTAAAAGCTTTCGCTTACGTTCAGGCTCATGGTTATAACGATTTGCAAATTCATAAGGGCTAATGTGCATGTTATAAAGAAAAACCTCACCATTTTCTATCAAAGCAAAACTATCTTTTAAATTCACTCGACCTAATCTAACTGCTTTAACTTCTGTACCCTGTAATTTGATACCACATTCATAGGTCTCAATAACATGATATTCATGGCGTGCTTTTCTATTCGTCACAACTACTCTATAATCCGATGCCATCATTAACCCTCCCATCTTGCCTTACATACTCAAAGTTACTACCTTGCTAGCAAGGTTACTTCTCCTATTATATCATCTTTTCGGCCACTGTCAAGTAAGAATTACCTTCACTAACTTTCTTTAAACCAAAACAAAATCAACCTGTCGTTCTTCTACATTCACTTGATACACTACGACCTTCACAACATCACCTAATCGATACGTCTTACCAGTACGTTCACCAATCATAGCATACTTATCTTCATGATAATGATAATAATCATCAGCTAATTTACTTACGCGAACAAGCCCTTCTACCGAATTATCTAATTCCACAAAAAAACCAAAAGAAGTCACCCCTGTAATGATTCCTTCAAATTCAAGTCCTATTTTATCCTTCATATATTCAGCTTTTTTATGATCAATGCTCTCCCTCTCTGCTTCCATCGCTTTCCGTTCTTGCACTGAAGAATGGTGAGCCACATCAGGAAGCATTTCTTCCAACTCCTGGGTACGTTCCTTCGAAAGGGAACCTTTTTTCAAAACTTCTCTGATAATTCGATGAATCTGTAAATCAGGATAACGGCGAATAGGAGAAGTAAAGTGGCTATAGAATTCAGCACCTAATCCAAAATGCCCAATAGGTTCTACCCCATATTTGGCTTGTTTCATTGAACGTAATAGAACTGTATTGATCAAACGTTCTTCCAAATTACCCTCTACTTTCTTCAAAATATCTTGCAATTCACGAGAATGAACTTCATTTTGAATACCTTTAATATGATATCCAAAATTATGAATAAACTCGTTAAAATCAGCGAGTTTTGACTGATCTGGTCGTTCGTGTACGCGATATAAAAAGGGAATTTGTCGCCAACACATACCCTCGGAAACTACTTCATTAGCCTTAATCATAAATTCCTCAATCATCATCTCTGCAATGCTTCGCTCTACTTTAACTATACCAGTAACTTTTCCTTCCTCATCGAGCTTAACCTTAGCTTCTGGAAAATTAAAGTCAATACTTCCACGATCGAATCTTAGTTTGCGCAAAACTAGAGCTAATTTTTCCATCAATTCTAAATCAGCAATCAAAACACTATACTGATTTCTAAGTTCTTCATCCTTATCTACCAGCATCTTTCGAACCTTAGTATATGTCAATCTCTCTTTACTTTTAATAACAGTTTCAGCAATATTATGATTGACAACTTCACCATTTGTCATATCAATATCCATGATACAGGACATGGTTAGACGATCTTCATAAGGATTCAAACTACATATTTCATTTGATAATCGCTTTGGAAGCATAGGGATAACACGATCTACCAGATAAACGCTAGTTGCCCGTTCCAAAGCTTCCTGATCTAATGCTGATCCTTCTGTAACATAATAAGTCACATCAGCGATATGTACACCTAAACGCACGATATCATTTTCTAAACTTTCTACAGAGACAGCATCATCAAAATCTCTAGCATCTTCACCATCAATAGTAAATGTCTGCAAATTTCTAAGATCCAGTCTTCGCTCAATCTCACTAGCAGGAATCTCTTCACTAATATGGTCAGTTTCATTCAGCACCTTTATTGGAAAATCTTCTGAAAGGCCTAGTTGATGAATAATACCTGCTACATCTACCCCAGGATCTCCTGGAAAACCAAGTACTTTACTAATCTTTCCTTCAGGATTACGGCGTTTTCCAGGCCAACGAGTAATCTCAACAACGACCTTTTGGCCTTCTTTTGCACCATTAAACTCTTCTTTTGGAATGAAAATATCATTACTAATCCTTTTATCATAGGCAACCACAAAACCAAAGTGTTTACTCTTTTCAAATGTCCCAACAATCGTTGTATTTGCTCTTTCTAAAATCCGTATAATTTCTCCTTCTTTTCGATTTCCTTTACTCCTCTTATTCAATCTAACAATCACTCGATCATCATTCATTGCACCCTCTAAATCCTCAGGCCCAACAAATACATCTTCAAGCGATTGATCTTCAGGTATTACAAATCCAAATCCCCTTTGATGACCCTGTAACCGCCCAACTACTAAATCCATCCTTTCAGGTATCCCGTATAATTCGGATTTAGTTTGAATAATCTCTCCATCTTTCTCCATCTGCTTTAAAAGACGCAAAAACGCTTTTGTTTCTTTTTTACCAATTTTAAAAACTTTAAATAATTCGTCAGCTGACATCGGTTTATATGCCTCATCTCTCATAAAATCTATTATCACTTCTCTAGCACTCACAGTATAACCTCCTATAGTTTACGCACTCAAATGCGTTTTACCAATTGTTATATAATATTTTTTGCCAAAGTTACTTCACTTATACTCTTCAGCAATTTTCCTAAAAAAGATTATTGTTTAACTTTATAAATATCGACTTAGCTTCAGCTAATATTGTGCCATCTCCATTTTCAATCCATGCTTTTAACTTACAGCGCCGTTTTTTCTCTTCAACCATTTCTCCGGTTATTTTCAAAGGTTGCCCTATGGGAACTGGATTGCGAAATTTCATCTCTAATGTCGCAGTAACAGCTTTAATCCCACGTAAATTAATCACTTTTGCCATTGCCTCATCTAGCAAAGTAGTAACCAGACCACCGTGCATTATCCCAGGATAGCCCTGATGTAAATCGTCTGGTGTGAAGCTGGCCCAAACATGATTCTCTTCTCGCTGAAAATCTAATTTTAAACCTATCGAATTTTCTTTACCACAAGCAAAACACATATTTAATTTTTCCATTCTGTTCCCCCCAAGCTATCGTAAACTGCAAACTACAACTTTATTCGTGTTATTTGATACTAATTATATTTCGATAAAAATCACTTTTTACCTCCCTAATTATGCAAAATAAAACACCCTATGAATCTTATTGATCCATAGGGTGTTAGCTTGTCTATATTAAATAAACAATGGAGCAAATACTAAAGATACAATAGTCATTAACTTGATTAAGATATTCAAGGATGGACCAGAAGTATCTTTGAATGGGTCACCTACAGTGTCACCAACAACGGCAGCTTTATGAGGTTCACTACCTTTACCACCGTGTGCTCCACTTTCAATATATTTCTTAGCATTATCCCAAGCACCACCAGCATTAGACATCATGATAGCCATCAGTACACCAGTAACCAATGCACCAGCCAAAAGACCACCAAGTGCATCTGCACCGAGGATCAGACCAACTGCAACTGGTACGATAACAGCCATCAGACCTGGAATAATCATTTCTCTTAATGCAGCATCAGTACTGATATCTATACACCTCTTATAATCAGGCTTAGCTTTACCTTCCATTATACCAGGAATTTCTCTGAACTGACGACGTACTTCGTCAATCATGGAGAAAGCAGCTTTACCTACAGCCTCCATAGTAATTGCAGAGAAGAGGAATGGTAACATACCACCGATAAACAGACCAATAATAACATTTGCATCAGTTAAGTTAATACCAACTTTACTTAATCCTGTAGCTTCAGTGAAAGAAGCAAAGAGAGCTAAAGCTGTCAATGCAGCAGAACCAATAGCAAAACCTTTACCAATAGCTGCAGTAGTGTTACCAACTGAATCTAAAGTATCAGTGATTTTACGAACATCTTCACCTAAATCAGCCATTTCAGCAATACCACCAGCGTTATCAGCAATTGGACCATATGCATCAACTGCAATAGTCATACCAACGATGGAAAGCATACCTACAGCCGCAAGAGCGATACCATATAAACCACCTAAATTGAATGCAGAGTAAATTGCAATTACAATAATGATAATTGGAATTGCAGTACTCCTCATACCTACAGCCAGACCACTAATGATAGTAGTCGCAGCACCAGTTTCAGACTGATCAGCAATACTCTGAACTGGTTTATAATCACATGAAGTATAGTACTCAGTTATACGACCAATTAAAATACCTGCAATCAGACCAGAAATAGTAGCACCAAATACACCCATGGCATTTTCATTGATAGTATATTTAATAAGGAAGAAAGTAGCAACTAAAGTAATCAACCCACTCCAGATGGTTCCCATCTCAAGAGCTTTTCCTAAATTTCCACCCTCTTTAGCACGAACAAAGCGTGTACCAATAATAGAAGCAATGATACCTGCTGCAGCAATATAAATAGGTAACATCATATGTTCTGGACTAATTAAAGCACCTAAGGTGATTGCAGCGATAATAGAACCAACATAAGATTCAAATAAGTCAGCACCCATACCTGCAACGTCACCAACGTTATCTCCAACATTGTCAGCAATAACCGCTGGGTTTCTAGGATCATCTTCAGGAATTCCAGCTTCTACTTTACCTACTAAGTCAGCACCAACATCAGCGGCTTTAGTATAAATTCCACCACCTACACGTGCAAATAAAGCGATTGAAGAAGCACCAAAAGCAAATCCTTGAATGCTACCAAGACCAAATACATAACCCAAAATACCAATACCTAAAAGACCCAAACCTACTACAGCCATACCCATAACTGCTCCACCAGAGAAAGCAATCTCTAAAGCAGGATTCATTCCCTTTTTAGCAGCAGAAGCTGTACGACCATTAGCACTGGTCGCAATTTGCATACCCAAAAAGCCAGCCATACCTGAGAAGAGTGCGCCTGTAATAAATGAAATCGCAGTCTTATAACCTAAGGATGGTATAAAAAACATAACAGCAGCTACAACAATAACAAAAATTGCAAGAATCCGATATTCACGACTCAAAAAGGCCATAGCACCTTCATGAATCATAGCACTTAATTCCTTAACACGATCATTAATCAATTCAGCTTTGTTAACTTTGCCAGACAGATAAAAAGCAAAAAGCAATGCTATAATACCTGCAATTAGCGCAAAATACAACATGACTATCTACCTCCCAATTTACTTTTATTAGCTAAATTCTTAAAACTCTTAGATCCAAATATTTAACGAAAGAAAGAACCCTCTAAAACCGGGCTCTTTAAGTACCTATACTACTTAAATAAGTGCAGCAACTAATAATGCTAAAAGCATAAAGAAAATTGCGGCAACAGTTGTTAGTTTTGCGAAAAGTTCATCTAGTCCTTTCTTTTTGCCAAAAAATGTTGCCGCCCCGCCATCAATCACACCAGATAATCCAGCACTTTTACCAGATTGAAGAAGTACTCCAGCGATTAATACTAATGAAGTTATCACCAATAAGATTTTTAAAAACAGCATCATTCCACTACACCTCCCCTAAATGTATTAGCCACTGTTTATTTTATCACATGACTGAAAAAATTACAATACTAAGTATAATATCTTTCGCCGTTATTCCTGAAAATTTTCTTAAAATTGTTATCTCAGAAAAATTTTTATCTCAATTTTACTTATTTGTATATATTTAAGAGAAAAGAAGAAAGAAGACTGTTGTTTTTTATATCAACAGCCTTCTTCAATATTATTTTAAAGATTAATTACTTCAGGTTATAAAAAGTCTCCAAACCTGGGTAAACAGACATTTCACCTAAATACTCTTCAATTCTTAACAATTGATTGTATTTAGCTACTCGATCAGTTCTGCTAGGAGCACCAGTCTTAATTTGACCTGCATTAGTAGCAACAGCCAAATCTGCAATAGTAACATCCTCTGTTTCGCCAGAACGATGGGAAATGATTGCTGTGAAACCAGCTCTCTTAGCCATTTCGATTGCTTCAAGAGTTTCTGTCAAAGTACCAATCTGATTTACCTTAATGAGGATTGAATTTGCAACACCCTCTTCAATTCCACGGTTTAAACGTTCAGTATTGGTTACAAAAAGGTCATCACCAACCAATTGAATCTTCTTACCTAAACGATCATTAAGTTTTTTCCAGCCTTCCCAATCATCTTCCCCTAATGCATCTTCAATAGAAATGATAGGATACTTATCTACTAAATCAGCATAAAAATCGATCATTTCATCTGAAGTCAGAACACGACCTTCACCTGCTAAGTGATATTTACCATCTTTTAATAATTCAGTTGCTGCAACATCCAACGCCAGTCTCACATCAGAGCCAGGAGTATAACCAGCTTTTTCAATTGCTTCGATGATTACTTTGAGTGCTTCCTCATTAGAGCCTAAGTTTGGAGCAAAACCGCCTTCATCACCAACGGATGTGTTTAATCCCTTTTCTTTGAGAACTTTCTTTAGATTATGAAAAATTTCTGCTCCCATCCGTAATGCATTTTCAAAATCAGTCGCGCCCACAGGCATAACCATAAATTCTTGAATATCAACATTGTTATCTGCATGCTCTCCACCATTTAAAATATTCATCATTGGAACAGGTAAAGTACGAGCATTAACACCACCAATATATTTATAGAGAGGTTGATCAAGAGCATTAGCAGCAGCACGAACGGTAGCTAATGAAACACCTAAAATTGCGTTTGCGCCTAAGTTACCTTTATTAGGAGTTCCATCGAGTTCAATCATAGTTTGGTCAATTTCAACTTGGTCAGTAGCATCCAGACCAATAATTTCAGGAGCAATAACATCATTTACATTTTCAATAGCTTTTCTAACACCTTTTCCCAGAAAATAATCTTTTTCGCCATCTCTTAACTCAACAGCCTCATAAGCACCAGTAGATGCACCCGATGGAACAATTGCACGTCCCATAGAACCATCGTTCAAGACAACTTCTACCTCAATAGTAGGATTACCTCTAGAATCCAGTACCTGACGTGCAAAAACATCGATAATTGTAGTATCAATCATTTTTTACTCCTCCTTCTTTTTCGTCAAAAGATTATATTTATCAAGCTAAAAGCGACTTACCAGTCATCTCTTTTGGTTGCTTTATATCTAAAATTTCTAACATAGTTGGTGCAATATCAGCAAGAATTCCACCATCTTTTAATTGAGTATTTTCTGAACCTCCAACATAAATCAAAGGTACAGGATAGATGGTATGAGCTGTATGTGCACCTTCTGCATTTTCCATCTTTTCAGCATTACCATGATCACTAGTGAGAAGAATTTGCCCACCTTTTTCCAGGATAATTGGCACTAATTTAGCAAGACATTCATCTACAACTTCAGTAGCTTCAATTGCAGCAGTTAGATCTCCAGTATGACCAACCATATCACAATTAGCATAGTTTAAAATAACTACATCTATTTGATCTGATGCAAGCTCTTCTAATAATGCATCAGTAACCTCTAGAGCACTCATAGATGGCTTCTGATCATACGTGGCCACTTTTGGTGACGGAATCATTTTACGAATTTCACCCGCTGCTGGTTCTTCTTTGCCACCATTGAAGAAAAATGTTACATGTGCATATTTCTCTGTTTCAGCGATCCTTAATTGCTTTAATCCAGCATTACTTATTACCTCAGAAAAAGTTTTCTTTATTTCTACAGATGGAAAAGCTGTTGGTAAATTAAAAGTCTCATCATATTCAGTCATACAGATAAACTGAAGATTCATCTCTTTGCGCTCAAAGGAATCAAAATCCTCTAAAGCTAAAGAACGCGTTATTTGGCGTGCTCGATCAGCTCTAAAGTTACAAAAAATAACTGAATCACCGCTACAAATGGATTGATTATTTGCTATCACCGTTGGACTAACAAATTCATCAGTCTCACCTTCATTATATGCAATTTCCACTGCATCAAGTGCCGATGATGCTGTTCTTCCATTTCCAAATACCATTGCTTGATAAGCTTTTTCAACACGTTCCCAACGTTGATCTCGATCCATTGTATAATATCGTCCACTAACAGTAGCTATTGAACCAATTCCAAGTTGTGTAATCTTTTCTTCCACAGCTTCGATACATCTCTTAGCGCTAGACGGTGGAACATCACGCCCATCCAAAATAGCGTGGATGTATACTTTTTCTATGCCTAACTCTTTTGCCATATCCAGGAGACCAAAGAGATGATCAATATGACTATGTACTCCACCATCAGAGAGAAGTCCCATAAGATGTAATGATTTATTCTTTGCTTTTGCTTCTTCCATTCCAGCTTTTAAAACAGGATTGGACAATAATTCGTTATTTCGTACTGCCATTGAAATTCGTGTAAAATCTTGATATACTATTCTTCCACTTCCAATATTTAGATGTCCAACCTCTGAATTACCCATCTGTCCTTCTGGTAAACCTACCGCTTCACCAGAAGCTTGAATCAGAGTATGAGGATAATTTTGGCAGAGAGAATCCATATAGGGAGTTTTCGCTAATTTAATCGCATTTCCCTTACGATCTGTATTTTCTCCCCAACCATCCACAATGATTAGAGCTAGGAGTTTTGGTCTCATCTACTCTCCCCCTTTAGTACGCATACTTGCGTTAATTAAAATTTAACGATTGCTGCAAAAGATTCTGCATCCAGACTAGCACCGCCAACTAATGCTCCATCTATTTCAGGCTGTTGCATATACTCAGTAACATTTGCAGGTTTTACACTTCCACCATATTGAATCCGCACTTCGTCAGCAACTGATCCAAACTCGTTTCTAACTATATTACGGATATATCCAATGGTTTCATTAGCATCAGCAGAAGTAGCTGAACGTCCAGTACCAATAGCCCAGATTGGCTCATATGCAATAACTGCTTTTGCAACTTGCTCTTTACTCAAACCATCTAATGCAGCAAGAGCCTGACGTTCGCAAACTTTTTCAGTCTGGCCTGCTTCTTTCTCATCTAAGGATTCACCAATACAGATGATCGGAATTAAACCATGAGCAAAAGCTGTTTTAACTTTCTTGTTAACTGTTTCATCTGTTTCACCAAAAAATTGGCGGCGCTCAGAGTGACCGATAATTATATATTGGCAAAGTTCTTTTAACATCAATGGAGAGTTTTCTCCAGTAAATGCACCAGATTCTTCCCAATGCATATTTTGCCCACCCAGGCCAATATTGGTTCCATCCAAAAGCATATTCAGTACATAAAGATCAACTGCAGGTGCACAAACACCAATCTCAACATCTTTAACATCTTGAACTAAAGGTATCAAAGCTTTAACTAATTCTGTCCCCTCAGCAACAGTTTTATTCATTTTCCAATTTCCAGCAATGAAAGGTTTACGCATATTTTTCTCTCCCCTTCCCCATATTTACTCCACAGTTTAGTCGCGCTCGCTTAACACAGCTATACCTGGAAGTTCTTTACCTTCTAAAAACTCTAATGATGCACCGCCACCTGTAGAAACATGGGTCATCTTATCTTCAAGACCTGCTTGCGCAACTGCAGCCGCTGAATCACCACCACCAATGATGGAGTTTACATCACCTTCAGCTAGAGCTTTGGCAATAGAATAAGTTCCATGAGCAAATGGTTCCATTTCAAATACACCCATTGGCCCATTCCAGACTACAGTTTTACTTTTGGCCACTACAGCGGAAAAGATTTCAACAGACTCTGGCCCGACATCTAATGCTTGCCAATCTTCAGGAATTGCACTAACTGGAACAACCTTCTTATCAGCATCTTCGCTAAAAGCTGAAGCCGCAACCACATCAACAGGCAACACTAATTCAATACCTTTTTCATCAGCTTTTTTGATCAGTTCTTTTGCCAGTTCAACCTTGTCCTCTTCCACAAGAGATTTACCAGTTTCATAACCTTGTGCCTTTAAGAAAGTATTTGCCATACCTCCACCAATTATAAGGGAATCAACAATATTTAAAAGATTTTCAATAACTCCAATTTTATCAGAAACCTTAGCACCACCGATGATAGCAGTAAAAGGCCTTATCGGATTACGAACCACTTTGCCCAATGCCTCTAATTCTTTTTCCATAAGAAAACCCGCACAGGAAGGCAGATATTCGGCTATTCCTGCTGTAGAAGCATGAGCTCTATGAGCTGCTCCAAAAGCATCATTCACATATACGTCTGCTAATTTTGCAAGAGATTTAGCAAATTCAGGATTATTTTTCTTTTCTTCTTTATAAAAACGAGTATTCTCTAAAAGTAATACTTCACCAAAGTTCATTTCTTCTATAGCTTTTTTTGGTTCATCTCCGATACAATCATTTATTTTTCTTACTTTTATGCTCAGCAATTCAGACAAACGAGTTGCAATTGGATCTAAACGGAGTTCTTCCTTTACTTCACCATTTGGGCGTCCAAAATGACTAGCAAGGATTACTTTAGCATTTTGCTCTATCAAATATTGAATAGTTGGAAGAGCAGCACGAATTCTTTTATCATCAGTTATTTTTCCATCTTTCATTGGAACATTGAAATCTACACGAGCTAAAACTCTTTTATTTTTGAAGTCCACATCTTTCAAAGTCTTTTTACGCAACATTTTTACACTCCTCCTTCTTCCTAGAAAAAGGTGGAGATTAACTCCACCCTAAAAAACCTTTATAAATTTTTCTTATAAACCTTTATTAGCAATAAAGATAGAAAAATCAACCATACGGCAGGAATAACCCCACTCATTGTCATACCAGGAAAGAACTTTAACCATGTTATCTCCTAAAACCATGGTAGAAGGAGCATCAAAGATAGAAGAATGGGAATCACCTTGGAAGTCTTTGGATACTAATGGTAGATCATTGTAACCTAAGATACCCTTTAATTCATTCTCAGCAGCTTCTTTAATAGCAGCATTAACTTCTTCTACAGTTACATTGTTTTCAAATTCCACAACTAAGTCTACTACAGAAACGGTTGGGGTAGGAACACGTACTGCCATACCATTAATTTTACCTTTTAACTGTGGTAAAACGAGAGCAACAGCTTTAGCAGCACCAGTAGTAGTTGGAACCATACTCAATGCAGCTGCACGACCACGAGCAAATTTTCCAGCTGGAGCATCTAAAATAGCTTGAGCACCAGTATAAGCATGAATAGTAGTCATTAAACCTCTAACGATACCAAACTTCTCATCTAAAATCTTAGCAACAGGAGCTAAACAGTTTGTTGTACAAGATGCATTGGAGATAATATGATGATTTGCTGCATCATAATCCTCTTCATTAACACCCATAACGATAGTGATATCTTCATTCTTTGCTGGAGCAGAAATGAGAACTTTCTTTGCACCTGCATCTAAATGTTTTTTAGCGTCTTCAGCTTTTGTAAAGAAACCAGTACATTCCCATACAACATCTACGCCTTTGTCTCCCCAGTTTAATTTAGCTGGATCTTTTTCAGCAGTGATTTCAATCTCGTTACCATTTACAATCAGTTTGTTACCTTCAGTTTTAACATCTGCGTCTAATACACCAAAGTTAGAATCATACTTCAATAAATAAGCCAAATTTTCTGCACTAGTTAAGTCATTGATTGCAACGATCTCAACCTCTGGTTTATTCATCGCATACCGAAAAGCTCTTCTACCAATTGCACCAAAACCATTAATACCAATTTTCACTGTCATTATAAATCTCCTCCTTATTTAGAAACATATTTATTTTATCTTTACTTTCTAGCGCATTTTATGAATCTCCAAAATCTCAAGTGCTGTTTTTTCATCAGTGATTAAAATATCATGATACCTTGAAGAAACAAAAGATAATATTGCTCTTGCTTTTTCTTCACCTTGAGCGATAGCAATCACTAAAAGTTTATCATTAGTCAAATCATCAAGCTTCAAACCAACACTAGTAGTATTATAAACAATTTCGCCATCTTCATTAAAATAATATCCAAAGGCTTCTCCTACTGCACCCTTTTCTTCTAAAAATGATAACTCTTCTTTTGCTAATCTACGACGATTTGCCATTTCTTTCGCCGTACCCACACCGTGAATCAAAATCTTAGCCTGTACTAGTAAATCTAATACTTCTTTTATTTGTGGCTCACTAGCAAGGCGATTGAGAGTAGTTTCATGTAAATTATCAGGAACATGTAACATTCGGTATGATCCGCCTAACTTCTTGGCAAAATTAGCTGCGATGGTATTGGCCTGAATCTCTACATCTTCACCCAAACCACCTCGTCCTGGAATGACTATAATAGGACGTTTACGACCATCTTCTATAATATGATCTGCTACCTCAGCCATCGTCGTCCCGCCCGTCACAGCCATAATCAAAGGTTTCTTATGCTCTTCGTGATCTTTTATAATCTTTTTTAACTCTACAGCTGCAAATCTACCTAAATCTTGTTTATTATACTCAGAACCCTGAGAACCAGGAACAATCAAAACCTGAGAAATCCCTAATATCTTTCTAACGTTTTCTTCAAGTTCACCTATATCCTTAATTATTTTTATGTAATCCACAAAATCTTTAAGAAGATTAAAACCTTCAGTAGTCAAAGTCGCACCAGCTGAAGTAATAACTACTAGGCCTATACTTTTTAAAAAGTCTAGTTCTTTACGGATAGTTCTCTCAGCTTCTGATAACTTTTCCGCCAAATTTCTGCGTCCAATCGGTTGAGAGTGTTGGATCTCTCTTAATATATTATATCTTCTCTCAGCAATGTCAATTAACTCTGGTACGAATTTGTTCTGTATCTTAAAAAAACGATCCACCCTCCCACCTCCAGCTAAAATTTATAACGGGCTAATTATAACCCGCAGGATCAATAACGACCCACTGTAGACAAAAAATATATTTCCTTTGTAGTTTCTCCACCCATCTTTAAGGTATGCTTCTTTAAAAGTCGAAATTATAACGTAGTTATTATTTCTTAAGTTTAACGACTTCAGAAGTGTGGTGGACATTTTAGATCCCACTGGTTTATTTTCATCCCTGTAAGAACAAAAAATAAAGATCATTTCCAGACTACACTAAGTTATTCGACTTTGATTCGAGAATTCCTGCTTAAATTTGCGATTTTTTTATCTTTTTTTCTTTATTTTTTATGTAAAAAGGCTTCCATGTCGGGAAGCCTTTTCTATACTTATGATTAGACCACAAAAAGTATTTTAGTCGCACTCTCGTACCATATATAGTACTGAAACCGCCAATTCAGTACTATATATGGTACGAGAGCTTTTGTGCGACTACTTTTTGTGGGTTAATCATACTTATTACTCAGAATCTTTGGCCTTCTGCCGTTCCATCTCCTGGGTTCTCTTGACCATTTCAGCGATGCGTTGTCTAGCCTGCTCTTTTTTATCACGGGTTTCTTCATGATCAATATTGACATCAAAATAAATGATGTCACCTTCTTTGATCTCTTTTGGCAAATAATCTACAGGCCAGATCACCTGTCTTTGATCTGATGAGAGTAGCAAGAGTGCTTTTCCAACTTCAATCTGATCAACAACTGCACGAATTTTCAAGGATACCCCTCCTCACAAAATAGATTTATTGTTTTATCTTTCGCCAAAGATTCTGATTTACCTTTTTAAGTCACAATAATTATTAATTAGTTAGTAGTAATGGTAGTACCGTCAGAAGTCATAACGATATCCCCATTCATAGCTCCATCTAAGTCAACCCGATAAATAGGAACATTTTTAGCATTTAAAGTATCTAATGTATCTTGATGTGGATGACCGTAAGGATTGTCTTCACCACATAAGATGACACCACCAGTGGTTGGAGTAATTGCATCTACAAACGCAGGAGCAGTAGAGCCGTAACTACCATGGTGACCAACCTTCAATACATCACCTTCCAGGTTATAACCTTCATTAACAACTTCAAGTTCTTGAGGTTGATTAGCATCACCAGTAAAGATAAAACTAGTGCTTCCATATGTTACACGCAACATAATAGAAACATCATTAGTATTAGTAGTAGTATTTACAATTTGATCAGTTGGACTTAAAATTTCTACAAATACATCTGAACTTAAGCTGAAAGTATCGCCTCTACGTGCAATGTATAATGGTACATTATTAGATGAAAGGGCATTTTGATAATCGGTAACACTTATACTTGAATATGGATAACCACTATCATAAGCTTGATATACTGGGTAAGTATTAATAACAGCATCCAAACTTCCAATATGGTCAGAGTGTGGATGGGTTGCAACTGTTACGTTAATATGATCCAATTGCAAGCCAGATAGATAACTAAGTACTTTATTTTCTACAACACTTGTATAACTACCAGCATCAATCAACATAACTTCACCAGTAGGAGCTTGAACTAAAATAGAGTCACCTTGACCAACATCGATAAAGTGAACTTTTAAAACACCAGGAGCAGGATTAGTACCTGGATCTGGATTTGGGTCTGGATTTGGATCTGGATCTGGATTTGGATCTGGATCTGGAACAGTTCCATCAATGCTTCTTGGAGTAGGTATAACGTTACTTACCCAGTCAGCTTCTACGTCAGTATCAACGTTAACTGGATTACGCTCAATTGAGTTACCTGTGCTAGCAGTAAGACTCCAACCACTAACATAGTTTTCCCAAGCAACAAAATCAACATCTGCGCCAGTATCATTTTTTAAAGTTAACTTATCACCACTGTTGCTTAAAGCTACAGTCATTCCACTTACATCTGGACTGAAACCAAAGAGAGCGTTAAAACCAGTAGTATCAGCAGCAATAATCAAAGTAGTTTCCCCTGCAACAGTTGTATTAGCAGGCAATGTGAAAGTTGCTGCATTATCTGTAATGGTCCAACTAGATACATCAATTGTAGTAGTACCAGTATTGTATAGTTCAATAAATTCTTCCACAGAATCAGTACCAGTAGTATCATAGTAAACTTCACTAACTACGATCTTACCTTCTGTTCCACCACCAGTGCTACCACCAGTTACAGTACCAGGTGTAGCATCTGCATTACTTACCCAATCAGCTACAGTATCTGTGTCAGTATTAGCTGGATTCCGTTCAATAGAATAACCTGTATTAGCAGAAATGCTCCAACCGCTTGCATAATTTTCCCAAGCTGTGTAGTCAATAGCAGTTCCACTATTATTTTTTAAGATTACCTGATCACCAGAGTTACCTAACGCCAAAGATAAACCAGTTACATCTGAATCAAATCCGAATAACTTTTTGAAAATTTTAGTATTTGCTGCAATTACCAGAGTAGATTCTCCTTGAATACTAGTACCACTTGGTAAAGTATAAGTAGAATAATTATCAGAAAGTGTCCAACCACTTAAATCAATAACAGAAGAACTCATATTGTACAATTCAATATACTCTTCGTCAGCATCAGTACCTGGGGTATCATAAAATACTTCAGAAATTACAACTGTATTTGAAGCCATTGTAGCGATTTCTTCTATGTTTGTAATTAAATTTTGTTGTTCTTCTTTAGTGAAGCAACCGACCAATAACATACTAAACATAGCCAAAATTACAACTAATAAGGTTAACTTCTTATTCATACTCTTATCCTCCTTTGTTTATTCTTACCCCTTAAAGTCGACACATACTCCCTATACAATCTCTTCACACTATCCTCAAAATTTAAACCCTCACTAACCTATCTTTACCTTGTCAGTCCTCTAACAACTTGCTCCATCACTATTCATCTTTTCAGAATCATTTCAGATTTTCTATCACCTCCTGAACTGAATTTTTTTGCGAGGGAGTAATTATAATATTCTCTATTTAGTTCTAAATACCTTTTTTAATATTATTTATATGAAATATTTTTATTTAGTATCCTTATTACCAATATTTTTCCTTTAAAGAAAATTCTATTTTGTTTTTAATTTTCTGAACACAAAAAAAACGAAAGTGTATTTTTACACTTTCGTTCATTTTCGTAATATTATTTTTCAAAACAATTCTTACCACTTCTATAAGTGGTAGAAATTGTTTTAAATCTTCAGTGGGGGTAGAATCCCCCACTGAAGCCCCAATGTTCAGCTTTAGCTGGACGAGTTCACTCATATCTTCGGCGCTTGCTAGAAGAAGGAATCCTGAGTTCATCCCTATACTTAGCTACAGTTCTGCGAGAAATAGTATAACCTCTCTTACCAATTAGTTCACTTATTTTCTGATCACTCAAAGGCTTTGTCGAATCTTCCTCTTTAATAAGATCATTAATAATCTTTTTAACGCTTACAGATGATAATCCATCTCCACTGGTACCAGAAATACCACTGTTAAAGAAAAATTTTAATTCAAAAATTCCTTGAGGCGTTTGGACATACTTATTAGTTGTAGCACGACTAACTGTAGATTCATGAACATCAATTTTTTCAGCTACTTCACTTAATACCATCGGTTGCAAATGTTTAATCCCACAATCA
This sequence comes from Halanaerobiales bacterium, assembly GCA_030627905.1. Taxonomy (GTDB): domain Bacteria; phylum Bacillota; class Halanaerobiia; order DY22613; family DY22613; genus JAGMES01. The sequence continues at coordinate 64,899 of DAOVRZ010000004.1, read as the reverse complement.
AGAAAAGGTCGTTGTAATTCTATTAAAGTCTCTACAATCCGATAAATTGTCATCCTACGCTGTTCAATACTTTTAATTAACCAAAGTGCAGAATTTAGTTTTTTCTCTAAAAATTCTCTTGTTTCTTCACCTGATTTGAACTTTTTTAAAATACTACGATAGTAAGAGTTTATTTTGAGCCTTGGAACAGTATTATCATTCATAATAACCACATAATCTTCTTCTACCTTTTGAATAAAAACATCAGGTTTTAAGTATTTTGTCTCACAACCAGTTGAAAAGTTCATAGCAGGTCTAGGATTTAAAGTTTTAATCAAATCTGTTGCTTTTTGTATTTCTTGCGGTTGTACTTTTAGTTTGTGGGCAATCTCCTTGATTTTATTTCTACCCAACTCATCTAAATGATTTTGAATGATCTTTTCAACCAACGGCATCTCACCATAATAAAATTTACTTTGAATCATTAAAGATTCTTTTAAATCTCTCGCTGCTACCCCAATAGGATCTAGCGTTTGAATGATCTCTAAAATCTTCAAAATATCTAAATTTGTCACATTTAAAGATTGAGCCATCTCATCTATTGGAATACTTAAAAATCCATTAGCATCAAGACAACCAATCAAAAATTCTCCAATCTCCAACTCATTAGGATTATTAATAGTTAAATTAAATTGTAATAAAAGATGTTCTGAAAGAGTGGGTTGGGCTGTAACAAAATTTTCATAATTATAGTCTTTAAGATCAGAATCTATTTTGTTTTCAGAATCAAAAGAAAGATCACTTTTTTTTATATAATTATCCCAAAAATTATTTTCTTCGGTCTGAAATTTCTCTTCTTTTGATTCCTCTATACTGGTTTCCAAAACCGGATTAGATTTGAGTTCTTCTTCTATATATTCCCCCAGTTCTAGAGCAGAATACTGCAAAAGTTGGATTGCTTGCTGCAATTGAGGGGTCATTATCAGTGTTTGCTTTTGCTCCAAACTAATTCGTTGCGACAAGAACATAATCTTACCACCCCTTACTATGATCTTTTGAGATAAGACCCCCACTTCTATAAGTGGTAGGAATTGTTTTTATCTTCAGTGGGGGGTAGAATCCCCTACTGAAGCCCCAATGTTCAGCTTTAGATGGACGAGTTCACTTAGAACGAATTTGATCTGCAATCTTTGTAATTCTACGTAAACGTCCATTCACTCCTGATTTACTTAAAGGCGGATTAAACATCTGTCCCAACTCTTTTAAACTCTTATACGGATTTGCTAAGCGAATATGAGCAATCTCTTGCAAACTTCGTGGAAGAGAATCGAGTCCACGACTTCTAGAAATCAATTCAATATCTTCGTTTTTTTTTATTGAAGCATCTACAGTCTTAGTAAGATTAGCTGTCTCACAATTTACTCGACGGTTAACATCATTTTTAATATTTTTCATTACACGATAATTTTCATATCTGAGTAAAGCAGAATGTGCTCCAATCAAATTTAAGATTGTAGCAATATCATCTGAATTTTTGAAATAAATCACATGATTTGTTTTCCGATCCATAATATTACCTTTTAAGTTAAAAAAATTAAAAAAACGCAAAATTTCATTTGAATATTCTCCATTATTACAATTAATCTCCAGATGATAACCTCCATCAGGATGATTTACTGAACCTGAGCCCAAAAAAGTTCCCCTAAGATAACTCTTGGCACAACATTCTTTAGAAGCAAGAAGTGGATCAATTTTATAATTAAAACGATACATAGAATCTAAAACCCCAGTTTCTATCAGCATCTCTCGAGTTCCTTTTTGTGAAGGGATTTTAACCTGATAACTATTATGTCGACGAAAGCGCATATTTTTTCTAACCAAAACTTCAATAAATAAATTATAATTACTTTTAATCAAACGAAAGATTTTACGGGCTACAGATGCATTCTCCGTTTTTAGAATTATTCCAATCTGACGCTGAGCAATAGTAAGAATACCATTGCAACGAATGAGAGCCGCTAATTCTGAAAGCTGACAACAAGAACTCTCAAAATCTTTTCTAGATAATTCATTTCTAATTTCATCTGCAAAAGAGATCGACATTTTAATCACCTTTTTCAAAATTCATAATTCACACATAGGCGTGCTGCAGGTTAGACTAATCTACTTAACATATATGCTGTTAATTTTTTTTACGATAATTTGAATACCAGTCTAAAAACTTAAATCTCTCGCTTCCAACATCTAAGCGAATAATCAATTTTATAATTAATTGAGATAACAAGTATGGATTATGACGAACGAGATTTAACTTACTAATCAAAGAACCTTGGATAACATCAATTCCCATAGTTTTAAGTCTTTCATGATCTACTTCAACAGAATGTGCACCCTCTTCAGCATACTTTTCCGCCAAATCTTCAGTAATCTCTTCATCGTTAACCACAATATAATCAAATACTTTAAATCCTACATGATTAATGATCTGCTCAGCATGATCAGCAACCGAATAATGATCAGTTTCACCAGGTTGAGTCATAACATTGCAAATATAAATTTTTAATGCATTACTTTCACGAATAGCTTCAGCCACATCTTTAATTAAAAGGTTAGGAATAACACTGGTAAAAAGGCTTCCTGGTCCTAAAATAATGGCATCAGCATTTTTTATAGCTTTAATTGTCTCAGGTAAAGGTGCTGCATCTTTAGGTTTTAAAAATACCTTTTTTATCGGTTTTTGATAATCACCTATTTTCGACTCTCCATTTGTAATTTTCCCATCTTTATGTTCGGCATGTAAAGTAATATCTGATAACGTTGAAGGGATAACCTTACCTCGTACTGCTAAAACTTTACTGGATTCTTGAACTGCCCGATCAAAATCTCCAGTAATCTCTGTCATTATTGCAATAAATAAGTTTCCAAAAGAATGTTTCTTTAACTCGCCTTCTGTAAAACGATATTGAAATAATTTTTCCATTAATGGTTCTGTATCTGCCAGAGCAACCAAACAGTTTCGTATATCACCAGGTGGTAAAATTCCCATCTCTTCTCGCAGTATTCCTGAACTTCCACCATCATCAGAAACAGTAACAACTGCGGTTATATTAGAAGTATATTCTTTTAAACCGCGTAATAGAGTTGACAGACCAGTTCCACCACCTAAAGCAACAATTTTTGGTCCACGTTTTAACTGACGTTTCTGAAATACAATCTCCACTAAGTCTTCTTCATTATCTGGCAAAATGGTGTTAATTAATGAAACTAACGTTTTAGTTATTCCCTTCGAAAATATATATAACCCAATAATAATTAATAAGATTCCAGCAAATATATTTATCGAAAGGGCAATTTTTCCGGTCAATTTGTATACATAATGAATTAGTGAACTTTCAATATAACCTAAAAATTCAAAACCCAAAGTAATGGCAGTGCCAAAACTTATAATTAAAATTCCCATCACAGATAAAAGTAACCACCGTTTGACACGCATGCCAGGGTATAACCATTTGATCCTATTCATATTGTTTCTCCCCTTCTGAAATGTCGTCATTAAATATCACTTTTTGATCGATCTTTATGGATATCACGGTGGTCAATAAAGATTTTATAATTTAAATTTCGCAAAAAAACTGCTGTTTTTTCAGTAATTGTCACAGAGCGATGTTTCCCGCCAGTACAACCAATTGCAATAGTTAGATGAGTTTTTCCCTCTTTGATATAATGTGGAATTAAAAATTGAATTAAATCAGTAAACTTTTCTTGAAATTTAGTTGTAATTGGCCATTTTAGCACATAATCCTGAATTTCAGTTGTTAAACCTGTCAATGGTTTTAAAGATGGTACATAGTGGGGATTAGGCAAAAACCGTACATCAAAAACCAGGTCTGCATCTAAAGGAATCCCATATTTATAACCAAAAGATAATACTGTGATAGTGATAGATTCACTCTGAGTCTTAGTTCCAAAATTAGCCATAATATATTTTTTTAAATCCTGGTTAGAGATATCGGAAGTATCAATTATTTTATTTGCCATCCCTCTTAGTTCTTCCAACATAGTTCTTTCTGTTTCTATTGCTTCTATAATCTTTCCTCCAAATTGTGAATCCAAAGGATGGCGACGACGAGTTTCTTTATAACGCCGCACCAGAACTTCAGTTGTTCCTTCTAAAAAGAGAATTTCATAATTGATCCCCAGCTGCTCTAAATTCTCTAATTCTTCAATCAAATCCTGAAAAAAATCTCCCCCACGAATATCCATAACAACTGCAACATTCTCCACTTTTTGATTATAAGTACAAAGCTCTGCAAACTTAGAGATTAAAGCAGGTGGTAGATTATCTATACAAAAATAACCTAAGTCTTCAAAGGATTGAATAGCCTGTGTTTTTCCTGCTCCTGACATTCCAGAAACAATAATAAAGCGTAATTTAGAATTCATTTACTCAACTCCCGCTAAAGGTTTGTTTGATATATAATTCTGCACAAATAAGCTAACTCCTTCTCTAAACAATTGGAAATATCAATTATTTAAACTTTTGGCATGAATCATGCAATAACTTTAATGAAGGTTTAAAATTTGTTCTTTCGATAATCTAACCCTTTGAGCAAGCTCAATCCCTGTTCGAACCCTCCCGACATCTTCTGGTCGGTGAGCATCACTACTTATGACAAAATTTACATCTTCTTGGGCTGCTGTTTTGACAAATTCTTCAGTAAGATAGCCATGACTTACATTGATCTCCATAGCTGTACCTGCTTTTTTGCAAGCTTTCGCAAGTTCAATGGTATCAATATCTAATTTGTAACCTGGATGAGTGATAATATCTATAGGATAGCGTTTTAAAGCATTCAGAAGTGCCTGTGTATTATGATAGCGAATTTCTTCTCTGCTATGTTTATTAATTTTATAGGTAATCATATTATCAAATATAAGATTTTTTCCGTCTGCTAATGATTTGGGTATAATCATTAGATGAAGACCAACAAGGACTTTATCTAATTTTTTCAAAATTCTATAAGGGACATCAATAGTCCCATCTAAACTGATCACATTTGCTTCTACTCCTGCAAGAATTCGAATCTGTGGATAATCTCGTTGCAGTCTATTAATCTCTGCTTTAATATCCAGTAATTTTTCTGGATTTTTTACGCCTAATCGACGTACACTATGACTGGCTGGCCCGTGATCAGCGATTCCAACCTCAGATAAACCTTGTGCAATTCCAGCTTTCACATTATCTTCAATACTTCCTTTACCATGACTATAACGAGTATGAGTATGATAATCTGCAAAAACTTTCATATAAATCGCCCCTTTCTCACTTAGTTTAACCAACTTCTCTATAGATTAGAAGGTTAAACTTCCAGTATGACAGTTAAGATTTCGTCAAATAATAAGAGTATATCAAATGTTCAGATAAGGAGGTGAAAGAAAATGGCAGGTGGTCAAAAAGGTAATACTCTAGTAAATCCACTGGCTCATAAAGCGATGGATAATTTTAAATATGAGATTGCAGCTGAGATGGGCCTTCCTGTTAAACAAGGATCTGAAGATTATTGGGGACAACTTTCTTCAAGGGACTGTGGTGCGGTTGGTGGGGAGATGGTAAGAAGAATGGTTCAACAATATCAGATGAATATAGTGGCTCAAAATCAGAAATTATAGTTGTTATAATCTATTACTTGCATAAACCAAAACATCCCATCATGGGATGTTTTGGTTTATGCTTTAATTTCGATCAAAACGCAATAGTCTAGCACTATTTAACAAGACCATAAATCCACCTATATTATGAAAAAATGCACCTACCATTGGAGAAATAATTCCCATACTAGCTAAAATAATCATAGTAATGCTCGAAATGGAAGCTAGTATTAAGTTTTGATGAATAATCTGATTAGTCTTACGCGATAATTTAATGATAAAAGGCAAACGCTGAAGATTATTAGTCATCAAGGCCATATCAGCACTTTTTACTGCAATATCAGAACCCATAGCTCCCATAGCTATACCAACATCAGAAGTCGCTAAAGCAAGAGCATCATTTACCCCATCCCCCACAACCATTACTTTAGAGCCATTCTTCATCTCTTCTTCTACGATACTTAATTTTTCTGATGGAAGGCATTCAGAATAAATTTGATCTAAATCCAACTCTTGACCTATCGTTTTAGCAACCTGCTCTCTATCTCCTGTCAAAAGAACAGTCCGTTCAATGCCTAATCCCCGAATTTCTTCAATAGTTTCTTTTGCATCTGATCGCAACTTATCAGCCATGAGAATACAACCTAATACTTGGCTTGCACGGGCAACCCAAACAATTTGACCATAATGATTTACTTCAAAAGGAACTACAATCCCGAGAGATTCTAACCAAGATCTATTTCCCAGAATCACTTTTCCTTGTGGAGTATCTGCACTAACACCCATCCCAGCAGATTCCTCAACGACAGCAACCTCTCTGACAACCTCTTTGAAAACCTCTTCAAGAACTAAATCAGTTGCAACTCGCACTATCGCTCTAGATACAGGATGAGTCGAACCTTGAGCTACCATAACTGCTGCAGCCAGAAGTTCTCCTTCATCTACTCCCTCTACTGGATTGACCTCAAGTACATCTAAATGCCCTTCTGTAAGAGTTCCTGTTTTATCAAAAACAATAGTTTTTATCGCACCTAACACCTCTAAAAAAGTTGAATTTTTTATTAAAATACCGTTCCGCGTTGAGACTGCCAATGAAGATATCATAGCAGTCGAACTCGCCAATATTTGAGCACAAGGGCAAGAAACTACCAAAACAGCGATTACCCGATTCATATCTTTTGTCATAAATAATGTACAGGCAGCGATTAAAAGTATCGCAGGCTGATAATAGGATATATATTTCTCTATACGTCTCATAATTGGAGTCCGCGAATTTTCAGCATCCTTCAAAAGATCTACAATTTTGCTTAAGGATGTCTCTTCTACTTCTTTGATAACCTCAACTTCTAACAAGCCCTGAATATTGACCGTTCCAGCAAAAACCTGATCTCCTTTTTTAACATCAATAGGAATAGTCTCACCTGTCATCGAAGATTGATCTACTGAAGATTTACCCTTTATAATTTTCCCATCTACGGAAAACATTTCTCCTGCTCTCACGATAATTCGGTCTCCAACTGTAAGATTTTTTGAAGGTACAACTTTTTCTCCTTCAGGAGTAATCAAGCATGCTTCTTTTACTTGAAGAGTTTTTAAACCCTCAATTGCTGCCCGCCCGCCTAAAATGCTCCTCTCCTCTAAAATATGAGCAACAGACATCAAAATAGGGATCAAAATTGCTGTCTCATAATCACCTTTAGCCACAGCTGCTAATATTGCTAAACTTACTAATTGTTCTGTGATGCATGTAGATTTCCGTGCAAAAAATCCCTCAAAACCTGATTTGAGAATAGAGAAGCCAGCAATAATTGCTCCTAAAAATAATATTATACCCGCAATCCCTTCATGATCTGGAAAAAGCCAAATATATAATTTTCCTGTCAGATAAAATACTCCAGCTAACAGGGCAGAACCAATTCGAAGGGATAAATGCAATCTTTCTTCCTTTGTCATCACAGGTTCCAAAGACAATTGTAATTGTTCTCCAGCCGTGTGTATGCTTACACCCATTATTGCTGATCCCTCCCATCGTTACTAATAAAAGGTAAGATAATTTTTACTCCAGATCCTTCACCAGGTAGAAATATTCGATCAGCAACCTGCTGGATAATTTTCTCTGTCTTTTCTAAGTATATACGCTGACGAATCATTTCTGGATTTTTCTCATACTCCTCAAGAAGCCCATAAAACTGAGCTACATTTAATTTGGCCTGAGCAATTCGCTCTACTTTACGGGCTGTTGCAGATTGAATCATAGCATTTCTATCTGCAATTGCATAGGGAATCCGTTGTTCTTTATACCCATAGGCTTCTTTCAACATAGTTTCTTTCTCTACATAGGTACTTGTTACCAAATCAAATTCCTTTTTTACCTCTTCAGGTGGCTGAAGAGAAGTAAATTCAAGAGCAATCAGTTGAATCCCTAGATCGATCCCATCAACTAGTTGCTGCGAATCCTGCAATACCATATTTGCTAATTCTTTTTTTCCTTCTGCAAGGACATAATCCACTGACAGGCAAGTAATATTTTCAGTCAACGAACTGGTTATCAATCCTCTCAAAATTTCCTTTGGTTCATCCACTTGGAGACCATATTTAATAGGATCAGTAATTTGATATTTTATTATAGCGTTGACAAATACTATGTTCTCATCCCCTGTCAGGGCATAACCTGAATTAATCACATTACCAATCTCTTCATAAGAATACAATCCATCAATAACTACTTCTTGAACCCGTTTTGCAGACAGTCGAATCACCTGATCAACCAAGTAAGGAAAAGCAAATAAGAGTCCTGGTTGATGAATCTGTTCCGCAGGAGTATTCCCTACCAATTTACCAAAGCGTAAAATCAATGCCACTTCAGAAGGCTGAACAAATGTAACACCAGAAAAAAGCAAACCAACAATTATAATCAGACTCACCCAACGTAAAAACAAAATTGCTGTATTTAAACTTTTCTCAAAAAAATTATTCGTTTGATTTTGCATTATTCATCCACTCCATTCGGCTCACTAAAAACATCAAATGGTGCAGAATCATTCGTGAAAATCAAAGTAGAATTATAATTAAGAATCCTTTCAAGTGATTGTAGTTTACGCAAGAATGAATAAAATTCTGGATTTTCAGCGTATGCTTCAGCATAAATTTTTGCAACCTCAGCTTCCGCTTCGCCTGTAATCTTAGCTGCTGTACTCATTCCTTCTGCCTTTAACTTAGCAACCTCAACATCTGCTTCATTACGAATCTTACTGGCATCTCTTTGTCCTTCAGCTCTAAACTTAGAAGCATATTGAAGCCGTTCAGCCTTCATCTGTCCAAAAACATATATAATATTCGCTTCAGGTAAACCCAATCTTTTTAATCCAATCTGGTGAACAGTAATTCCATAACTTTCTAATGCAACATCTTTTACATCACTGAGAATTTCTGTTTCTATCTCTTTTAATTTTAATTCATCTTGATTAGTTGAAACCAGAGCTGAAAAATCATATTTACCCAATACTCCATTTTTTGCATTAAGGATCATACTATTTAGTTGTAATTCAGCAGATTCCTGAGAACCAGTACTCTGCAAAAATCGTATAGGATCATTTACAGACCAGATCAAATATGTTTGGAGAATGACATTTTTTTTATCTTTAGTCAATGTCTCCACATAACTAGTATCACAATAATGCCGTCTACCATCAAATAGAAATACCTTCTCAAAAGGCCAGGGTAGTTTCCAATGCAATCCTGCTTCTTCTACTGCCAATCTAGGAGCACCAAATCTTGTAACAACCGCAATTTTTCCTTCATATAAGACAAATGTAAAACCATACAAGAGAATTACTAATATCAAAGCAACGCCTAATATCCACCGTATCCATGTTTTATTCATTTTCTCACTCTCCTTCAGTACGAATTCTCAAATCCAACCAAATCTCACCGTTATTAATTGCCTGTTTTTCATCCACCAGATAGATTTTTTTATTACTCACACCTTTTTCAAATGTCTCAAGCCATTTCCATTCTTTATAAAATTCAGGTGCAGATGAGTAAGCTTGTACTTGAGATCGGATATTTTCAACCTCATAAATTACCGCACCCCAGCGATCGATTCCATCAACCTGAGCTTTTTTAATCAATTGATCCCGATATCTTTCTGCAATGGGAATATTATATTCAGTATCCTTCTTTGCGTTTATAGAATAAATATTTTTTTGAATTTTCGCACTAACAATATCCTGATATTCTTTTCCAAGTTCAATAGGAGGATGAATCCCTATCAAAGCAACTTTCACTACTTCTAATCCCAACCTTTGGTCATCACTCTTTTCTTGTAAACTCTGGGCTATCATTTGAGCAAATGAAACCCTATCTCGACTGAGAAGATTATCTAAGTTTATCGCTACAATTTCTTGTAAAAGAATACGATAAATTTCAGCTTTCAACTCTTCCACAGGATTATCAAATTGTAAAACATAGTCACACAGATCATTTATCTTATAAAAAACCTGCATATTTATTGAAACTAATTCTTTCCCATCTCCTAAAAGTAGTTTGTATTCATCTACTCCGTGTGTCATCGTCCAAAGATAATCCCTAGACTCATCATTATTTTCATATCCAACCGTAAATGATTGAATTTTATAAACTGGAAACTTCTGAACTGTTTCAATCGGCCAGAGCCATTTTACATGAATTCCTGGAAGTAGTGATTCTCTACTCTGAATCTTTCCGAACCGATAAAGAATCCCTTGCTCTTCAGGTTGAATCTGAACAAACCCAGTCATTCCCCAAAAAATTAAAATCATAATTAAAATAAGAGGTAAAAAACTTTGTCTGAAAAAACCAATTATCCAACTAGAGCGAAAAGAAACTCCCATATTCTCTTCTAATGAATCAAACAATGCAGTGATTGGTTTAGCACTTAAAAATGCAGCCAAAATATAAAAATTAATAGTTCCACTCTCCTCTTTTTTTCCAAAAAAGAGTTTTAAACTGCAGCAAAATGCTACTTCTAAAAAAATGATACCCATAATAACCAACATCACATATACAAGATAATACTCTATCTTAGGAAAACCTACACCTTTAACGATCACTGCCAGTCCACTTAAGAAAGCTAAGCGCTGTCCTCCTCTAAGAAACTGGCTAAACATCTTACCTTCTTTAAACCTTTCCCTTTCTTCCTCAAACCAATTAGCTCCCAACAGATTAAGAAATGAGATAACAATAGCACCACTTCCAATAAAAATAAGCAAGGTATTTAAAGAAGACTGATTAGATAGAGTGTAATATTGAAATTTATCAAAAATAAATTTCTCACCAAATAATCCAAGAATCGAAACAACCAATAAAGATAATGGATAATCTCGTTTAGTATAACTTTGAAATTTTTCCTTTATATCAATACTTTTCTTCCTTTCTTCTTCCTGATCTATGTCTTGTCCAATATCTTTTGTTTTACTGATTAAATATTCTAGCCTGAATCCAAGGATAAAATATGTAAATAATGATACCCAAGCAATAAAACATTGAAACAGACCAACTAATGTTAAACTAAAATTAAAATAACATAATCCTATCCATATTATCAATCCTCCCAAAACCCCAGAACCAACGAAACTCCATAAAAAAATATTTGAATATTTTTCGTTCGTTAATTTTATATTCGACAATAGAATCACTCCTTTATAGAAAATATGATATTTTCCTTCTACATATTTCTACATCTAACTTCCAAATTCCTTTTTGCACAAAAAAAAAGAGCAGAAAAGATTTCCTACTCTTTTGACTCTTTAATTTGAAGATGTATCAAAAAGTTCTTTGTTCAAAATTATATTGCCCAATTTGGTTTCTAACTTCATCTTATATTCACCTTTACCATCCTTACCATTTAGATGATATTTCGAACCTTTTTGAGTAATTTCAAAAAGATCATTACCGCTAATAATTTTACCATCATCAGTTTCTGCTGTAATCTGATGATTTAATTTTGAGTTTATCTTAATATTTGAATTTCGAACAAAAATATCTACATCATTTGCGAAATCTATTAATTCAACATTCCCTACATTACTGTTTAATTTTATTGAACCACGTATGTCTTCAAGAAAAACCTTAGTATAATTCATTTCGCCAGTTACATTACCTTCTATACTAATTCCATGAAAACTACCAAAGGAACATTCACCTTCAACATTCCCACTAATGTTTATACAATTGAACTGACCATATTCACATTTGTAATCAATATTTCCTTGAACTTCACTAACATTTCCATAACCAAAAGTTGATTTAAGATTAATATTACCTTGAATATCCTTCAACTCGACTATTCCTGCATGATAATCAATTTCAACATCATTCTTATTCTCTAAAACACTAATATCTCCAAAATTATTTTTTAGTTTTACTTTGCCATTGATTTTCGACATTTTTATGTTTCCGAGACTTTCTACATCTATATTCAAGTGTTCTGGAACCATTATAACGAGATTAGAACTAATACCTTGAACCCATTTAGGAAGTTTCTTATTGTTGCCAAAAGTAAGCAAAATTTGATCACCTTTATTTTCTACTTTTGGTTTTAAAGTTTCCACAAACTCTTCAGCTTTTTTATCATCAGATGCATAGAGTGAAATATTAAAAGTAACTTGAAGGTGATCTTCTGAACTTCCTTGTATCTCTGTATTACCATAGTGATTCACAATAATTAATTTTTCTTCGTCAGCTAGATCAAACTTTAAGTCATCTTTAAACTTTGCAGAAATTTTTGGTTCTTCAAACCAACCTAACCCAACTCGGTTTGCATCAACATTTTTTACAAAACTTCTAAACACATCAACATCATTAAAAACAATATCTAAAATCCCACCCAACAGAATTATTGCTAAAACTATTGTTACTATCAGCTTTTTACGTGGCACTTTTTTCACCCCTCTCTATTAATCTATACTTCCAGAACATTTTCAAGTATCCATGAACCAACCCATGCCAACCCTAGAACAAGAATCGATAACGCAATCCAGGGTGCTGTTTCTATTTTTATAATTTCTATATAAAATACATCATTGTATTGGCTCCATCCCTTCAAAGTAAAATCAGGAAGCCACTTAAACAGAATACTGATAAATCCAACCACTCTAAACAATAACCAATAGCTTAATAAAAAAGTAACTCCCGTAATCAAACCAGTTAACTTATTAAATAACCGACTTGATAGATAGGAAAATTGACAGATCAAATAATTAAGCCCATTTGCCAACCAAAAGATTATATATATCAAAAATAAGTCATTCCATAACCAACTCTTTCCTCCTAATGAAGGTATTGTTGCTAGTAAAGCATTGATATACTTAAACCCAATAAAATAAGTTCCTCCGAGTGAGACAAAACTTAATATTGTAAAGTGAGTCATAGTTGCCAAAAATTTACTGGCCATAAAATACCATCCTGGAACCGGTAGGGCCTTAAGCGTATAAATGGTATCATCTTTCCATTCACTTCTATAGGAGATAAAACCCTTTAACATTGCATAAAACGGCAATAACCCCAAAGGTATAAAAGATAAGCCAAAAACCAATTCAATTCGCCAATGACCCTTTTGGGCTGCTAGAAGGAAAAGCCACCCTAAAGTTAAAACCCCATAGATAACCATCAATCCTGCTGATTCTTTAAACTCCTTTTTATATAAAGCCCAAAATTGTTTTCTCATTCAAATACCTCCTTTAACAAACCGTGAATTGAATCATTATATTTTTCTCTCAATTCGTCAGCATCTGCATAAATTTTTATATCACCAAATTCTAATAAAATGACTTTATCAAACATTTGCTCAGCCTCTAATACATCATGTGTTGAGATGATCAGTGTCTGTTCTCCAAAATCATATTTTGATGTAATCGCATCCATAATCCGTCCTCTTGACTGGGGATCAATACCTGAAAACGGTTCATCTAAAAGAACCACAGAAGCTTTTCGGGCTAAAGTAACGATTAGTTTTAATCTTGCTTTCATTCCTTTGGATAGAGTCTTAACTTTGGCCTCTGGACGTAAATTCATAAACCCCAATAAATCTTCAGCAATTTCTGAGTCCCAATTTTCATAAAATTGGCTCCAAAAATCAATAGTTTCTTTAACTGTCATCCATTTATAGAAGTGATTCAGCTCAGGTAGAAAAGCTATATGTTTTTTTGATTGTCGATCTACAGGGCGACCAAATACTTCTACTTTTCCTCGTGTTGGTTGACAGAAACCGGCAATCAATTTTAGTAAAGTGGATTTACCACTACCATTAGGTCCTAATAATCCAACAATAGAGCCTTTTGGGATCTCTAGATTCAAATTTTTAAGAGCCGTAACTCCTGGATATGCCTTGACTAATCCTTCAATTCTGATAATCGCTTCACTCATACCGTTTCACCTCTTTGGTATTGATTCTGCACCCGTTCCATTACCGATTTTATAATCTGCTCTCCATCCATTCCTAAAGAACGCATTTCATTAATAAAGTAAGCGATACTCTCTTCAGCCATCTTAACTCTAATCTGATCAACAATCTCAGAATTTTTTGTGATAAATGTACCCATCCCACGTACTGTTTCCACTAGACCATCTCCTTCCATCTCGCGATATGCCCTTTGAATAGTATTATGATTCACCTTCAACTCTTTAGCCAAATCCCGTTGTGATGGTAACTTACTACCAGGTTCTAATTCCCCACGCACTAAGGAACGTTGTATCTCGACAATAACCTGCTGATAAATAGGTTTTGAAATATCAAAATTAACTTGCATCCAACTCCCCCCTTCAGTATGATAATTATAGTGCACTATACTACTAGTATACTATCATTATATCCCTCTCTCCTATCTTTTGTCAAGAGTTTTTAAATAAAAAAATAAAAGAGCAGGCATTTTACCCACTCTTAATTATTAATTCTATGGTTTTGGTGTTTTAACAACTAACACGCTAAATTCACTATCTTCAGATGCAATCAACCCATGTGGAATATCTTTTGGACTCAACACAATCTCGCCTTGCTTAACTATCTCTCGTTCTTCATCTATGATGATCGCTCCATGTCCGCTGTGAACATAGAAGAATACATCAACTGGAGTACTGTGCAATGGTAATACTTCCCCGGGCTGTAAAACTACATTGACTACAGCTACTTCAGGCTGATTAATCACATGTCTTACCTGAACGGCTTTTGATGTAACTACTTTCTCCATATCATTTAAACGAATCACTTTCATCAGTAAATTCCCCCTATCTCATATTTAGTTCCTATTTATACTATACTCGATTTTTCCTAATCTAACATTGACATATATCACATAATTATAATTTTTCCAAGAAAAAAACTCCCCAAAGGGAGCTTTTTTAAATCTCAGTATTTAAACGTCTTTACATTTCCCAATCATATTCTATAACATGCATTTCTATACCAAAACCAACCATTCCTTCTTCTGGCACATATGCATTTGGATAATCAGGCCATTCGTCGCTACTTCCACCAAAAATACCCACAAGATCACCTGCAAGCGGGCCAGTCTCGAAATCCGAATCATTCATATTCACTGCCGCATAAATACAGTACTCACCTGATGGCAGATAAATATATTCCTCGATATAATCTGTACCTTCAGTCATCCCCCAGTAATCATACAAAACACCGTTGTCTGGATCATTATCATTATCAATCGAAATCACATATTCTTTGCCTTCTACTGCATATGGCAAATTAAGTTTTACGATTACGTTTTCTTCTTCCCATTCTTCAACAATAACCAAATCAATATCAAACTGAACCATTCCCTCTTCTGGAACATAAGCATTTGGATAATCTACCCACTCATCATTTGGATCGCCATATATTCCAACAAAATCACCGATATCAGGGCCAATCTCCTCTAATCCATTACCATTAGCATCTACTGCTGCATAGATAAAGTATTGACCTGCTGGAAGATACATAGTAGCTTCAATAACTTGAGTCCAATCACATTCGCCTAAGTATTCTGCAATGACCCCATTTTCAGGATCAAGATCATCATCAGCGATGATAACATATTCCTTATGTTCTACTGGATAAGGTAGCTCCAGCCTTACAATCACATTATCCTCTTCTGTCCAATCTTCTTCTAAAACCTGTAATTTAACACCGAAATCTACGAATCCTTCTTCTGGAACATGCGCATTTTGATATGCTGGCCACTGATCAATACTTCCTCCAAATACACCTACCAGATCACCAGCTAGTGGACCACCATCAAAATTTGAATCATTCAAATTTACAGCTGCATAAATATTGTAATCACCATGCGGTAAAGAGATTGTTCTCTCGATAATATCTGACCCATCACAGATACCCCAGTAATCCCACAAGACTCCATTTTCGGGGTTAGCATCATCATCTATCGCAATCACATATTCTTTATCAAGTACTGGATATGGTAATTCTAATGTTACTTTTACATTATCCTCTTTCCAATCCTCTTCCATAATAAACATATCAATATTAAAATCTTCCATCCTATCATGAGGAACATATGCGTTTGGATATTCTGGCATATAATCCATAGAACCACCATAGACTCCTAAAAAGTCACCTACATCTGGACCCTCTTCATTAAAACCTGATCCATTTGCATCTATTGCTGCATAAATGAAATAGTTACCTTCTGGAACAAACATTTGGGCTTCTATTACATCTGACCAATATGTTTCTCCCCAATATTCTGATACATAACCATTATCAGGATCCATATCATTATCAGCAAAAACCACGAATTTTTTATGGTCTACTTGATACGGTAAATTAAGTCTTACAATTACATTTTCTTCTTTCCAATCCTCTTCCATAACTTGCATATACAGATCAAAATCTGCAGATCCATTATCAGGAACATATGCATTTGGGGATTCAGGCCAATTATCGAAAGAACCACCATAGATACCTACAAAGTCACCCTTATCTGGCCCATTTTCATGAAAACCTGTACCATTCGCATCTACCGCTGCATAAATATAATAGTTACCAGGTTGTACTTGAAGTGATTGTTCAATTACTGGCCCAGTACCAGAAACGCCCTTATACATGGCCTCATATCCATTGCCTGGGTCAATATCATAATCCACATAAAACTCAAAGTTTTTACCTGGAACAGGTTCCGGTAAATGAAGTTTAACATACACTTCATTTTCTGTTACCTCTCCTCCTCCATTCGTATCTTGTATAAATACTGCAGTAATTGATTTATTATCATTCATGATGATATTGTTATTCACTACCTCTGAGCCATTTAGCCCACCCCAGTCTTTAAACCGCCATCCATTTTCTGCTTCAACCTCTAATTCTACCTTTTCTCCGGGAAGATGCTTACCACTTTGAGGAAGAACACTTCCCTGCCCCTCAATTTCCACTGTTAGCGTGTACATAGGCAAAAAATTCTGAAGCTGATCAACACACCCTGTCAAAGCCATTACAATTAATAACAACACTACCACATACAATTTTTTCTTCATAATTTCCTCCTTCCATTTACTTGAATTTATTTTAATTGATTAAAACAGCAAATTATTGTCTTTTCTTAGGAGAAAAAATTATCATTACCAACTTATTCCTTGTTTAATTTAATTCTAGATATAGTTCTTTTTTCCTGCTTTGTTTTGTTTAATTAAGTTAAAATTTATTTTTGAATATAAATTTTTAGATGATATTATTAATTTTTGTGATAAATAAAGAAAGCTATGAGATTATATTTAATCTCATAGCCAAAATAACAAAAAGTTTTAACCCTAACCTCCTCATAGCGATTACCCTAAACATTATTTAGTTTATGGCAATATATTGACTATTAATTAATAAAATCCTTTTTATAAAAGAAAAAGTCTCCAATCAGGAGACTTTTTTATCTATCATTATTCAAAATATCGATAAAATTTTTCATTAACTTTGCGGTAATGCCCCAAATAGTATAATCTTTATAATGATAAAAATAAACCGGGTATCTTCCACGACGCCAATCATAATCTTTACCATTAGGGATTAAATGATAAGGAAAATCCTCTTCTAACTGTACAGTTATATAAGAAGGGTATGCCGATGGCTGATTATCGATAAAAAACTTAAGTGGAACAGTAAAAATTTCAGCCACTTCATTCTGATTAAACTTGATCTTTTTCCAATCCTCCACATTTAGCAGACCTGCATAACAGTGAATAATTAAGTTAAAAGGTGATACCATATAATCTAATTCATTAATAATTTCAATCTGTTCAATAGGTATATTTAATTCTTCTGAAGTTTCTCGAACAGCAGCATCTTGAAAAGTTTCTCCTGATTCAACTTTACCACCCGGAAACGATATCTCACCTGGTTGAGTATCCAAATCATTTGATCTGACTTCAAATAATATATGCAACTCTCCATCCACGTTAATCAAAGGTAATAAGACTGAATATTTAGCCTTGATATCTATTGGCATAGCTTCGCGGTTTTTTATTTTGTTGGTTATATCGTTGATATTCATTTTACTCACCTTTTCTTTTTTGCCAATCCTTTGCCAGCATTCCATATACAACATGATCTACATAGTGACCGCAAAGAAACTCTGCTTCTCTAATGATTCCTTCTTGAACAAAGCCTAATCTTTCAGGAATTGCTCTACTTTTATAATTTTGTTCAGCACATCTTATTTCTACTCTGTTAAAATTTAACTCTAAAAATGCATAATCCACCATAGCTTCACATGCCGTTGTCATAATTCCTTTTCCTTGAAAATCTTTACTAAGCCAATATCCAATACTGGTAGATTTAAGAGCTGAATTAAATGCATGGTATCCAATAACTCCTGCTAGTTTATCTTGATACCAGATTCCAGCTTGGAAACCGTTGTTTGATGCGAATTGTTTAAGGGTGCTTTCGATAAATGCTTTTGTGTCGGCAACAGTTTTGGTGCCATCTACCCAAGGGAGCCATTCTCTGAGATATGGGCGACATGAGTCGGTTAGGGTAAAGAGCTCTTCGGCGTGGTTGAATTGGAGTAGACGTAGGTTGGTAGTGGTGTTGATTTGGTGTTTGAACATATAAATCACTCCTTTTGTTTAATGAAAATTTATAGTTAATATTTCTTATTTTCGATGATCTTTCATCAATATATTCTCGTAAAGAATTATTTTTCCTGCAAAAAAGATGAGCTCGAATAAGCTCATCCTAGTTTCATGTAATGACAAAGTTATTACATCGAATTTAATATACAAAAAGGTTGAAGCCCAAATGACTTCAACCCTTTTTCTAATAATACTTAAAATTTATTTGCTTATATTCAAGAAATTTCTCCAGCCAGTAATATCCTCACCAATTATTGTAGAGCTTTCTTCAATCTTAACTCCCATCGGAGCAGCAGTTAAAATAACATCTACTCTTCTACTTCCAGAACTCAATGAAGCCCGATGATAAAGCCGATCTCTTCTTTTTAATGATTCCCACGTTTGCTGTGAACAAGGATAAACAAGACAACTAACTATTCTTTTAGTGGAATAAAGAGTTGAATAAGCTAATATCTGAAGTAAATCTTCCCTGTGACGTTCTTTAAGGTAATCATCCAACTTATCCCAATGATTAACGCTTAATTCTTCCCAATGCCCTTTATATTTTGCATCAAGAATAATTGTCTCATTTTCTCTTTCTAAAACCAAATCAGGTAAAAGATATTTTTGAGAGCCCAAATATGACGGCTCCCAACTAATTGGAGCAATAGTTTCTCTTTTTCTACCAGTTCGAATTCTCCCTCCAATTTGTACTGCTAATCTTTCAGTAATAGTTTCAAGCCACGCTTCAAAAAATTCTTCCATTGACATAATCCACGGCAACCCCTGTAAATCTCCAAGGCCAGCAAGACCACGATCTTCAATTGTCCATTCCATAGCTTGCAAACCATTATGAAAAATCTCTCGCTTAAATGGCCCATGAGACCATGATTGCATAAGCATAGGAGAAGGCCTTTTTGGTACTACACTTCTAACCTGTTCTAATAAAGAATGACATAACGAAATAAGTTGTAATACAAATACTCCAGAATTCCGTTGACTTTCTAAGCTTGACAATTGCTTAAGTAATGTAAAATGAATTGCAGATTTTAGTTCTTGATCATCACGTAAATCAGGGTATCGACAAGGTACCTTTAAAAATTGAGCTGTTGACATCCGTGAAGTCACATAACTTGTCCAGTTAACACTCCCACGTGGGGCAGATAAATCAGATTCACTGTATTCAAATCTTCTTTCTAAATGATCTAACAGTCTCTGAATTCTTGCAAGTATAATCATTGATAATACCCAAGATGGAATCTTTCTATCTGAACGCGGAAGCAAAGGTAATTCTTTTATCGGATTGGGGATTATTCTCCACCCCATCTGAGCAAGCATAGGTCCAATACCTAACCACTCAAACCTCGGTTTTATTATCAAACCATAGTCAGGTTGTCCTGATGTTGGCGAAAGGAGAGGAAGTGCGCCTACATAATTACTAGATTTTAAAACTAAATCAACTGAATTTCCGTCATAATCGATTGAAGCAGATATCCCAAAGTCATTTAATATTCCACGGTTTTGTGTAATAAATTGTTTTCCTAAACGTCCTGCTTGAGACCAATAATCACGAGGTCGATCTCCTTTAAGAAAAAATTCAGATGATATCCTCAAAATAGATGAATCTGTAATTTCAAGACATGGAGATTCTCCCGGTTTATAAGACAAAAGCGGCGATCTAGAATATGACTTTCGACGTTTCTTTAACTTTGCCATTTTATAAACTCTCTATCCACTGTAAATATGAACGAATTGGTTCTGAGAAACCAGCCACATACCCCTGTGATAGATATTCTTCTAAAAGTGGAGCTAGATTAACTTTAAGAGACCTTGCCGCCTTTTTATCATCTTTTTCAAGAAAATAAGAATGACCTGGTATAAGTTCTAAACCCTCATCTGAGGCGTACTCAATGAAAATTGATAATAACTCACGATAAGCTTTTTGCATTAATTCATCACTATGTTCCTGTACAACTCTCATTTGAGGCCAAAGCTTTACAAAAGCAAACCGTCGCCGAACTGCTACATCTACAATAGCAATACTCCGGTCTGTACTGTTCATAGTCCCTAGTATATGTAAATTATCTGGTAATTCTAATTTACTTTCAAAACTTCCACCAAAATCATATGGTAAATTTATGCTTCTATTGATTTCTGCATTTGCCTCAAATAGAAAGATCGCTTCACCCAACACCTTCGAAAGATCTGCACGATTAATCTCATCTATATGTAAAAGAAAAAGTTTAGATGGATTAGAAACCGCACCTTCAATAGCTTCCATCAAAAAACCTTTTTTAGGTTCAAAACGGAAGCCCATTCCGTCTGTTGTTGACACCGGAGCCAAACCACCTACAAAATTTTCATAGGTAGTATTGGGATGAAATTGAACTGAAAAACCATTATTGTTGTAAGCATTCTTCAATATCTGTAAAGCCATCCTCGTTTTACCTGTACCCGGAGGGCCTTCTAAAACAACAAATCGCCTATCTCTAAGAAGTTCTAATACTTCATCTTTGTTAAAATCATTCATTAAATGAGAAAAATATGCCAAACGAATCTTTTCTGATTCGTCAGATACTGAACTTAATGGATAGTATCCACGTTCCTCAAACGTTAAATCTAAAAAAGCTTTTAATGCTTCTGAAGTAACTTCAATATTTTCAGGCAAGGGAACAAAAAAACCATAAATAACTTTACCATACTTTTTAAAGACAGAATCGTACTCCAAAAATAATTTTTTTATATGGCTAGGTATATCCATATCTATGCGAACTGGATCTTGCTTTGCCCATGCAACCATTTTTCCTTTACCATACTTTTTATTTAACCAAGAACAAATTGCTTTAACCTTTCGCCCATGTCCAGGGCGTGCAAGTACTTCTTCATCTGGACTTAAACCCTGCTTGCCAACTACCATTGCAATAAGAGAAGGAGCATCTGATACTGGAAAAATAACAAAACTCATACCGCCATATAGGCCAGAATCAGGATTGGATTTATGAATAATTGAAGCAAAAGGAATCGTAGTAGATTCAGGTGTTCGAAAAGACACCACTTTCTGAGCATCTTTACGATACCGTCCTCCCTCAGAGCCAAATAGTTGAGCAAATGCATTTTGACTTCTCTCTGACCAATTTTCATTTCCATATTCATGGATTAAATTAATTAGTTGTTCCATTGCATACCCCTTTCATAAAATCTATTGTCACTAAACATCATATTCTAGTAAAATGTTATATTTCCTGCATAAAAAAAGATGAGCCCAATAACTCAGCTCATCTCTATCTTAATTCCAATTATCAAACAAACTCAACCTCCATCATATACTCCACAACCTTCACCAAATACTCCTGATCTATCCCAGGCCATTCAAAACCAATTTGCCTTAAATACTCCACTGTTATAGTCGAATCAATCGTTACACCTGACCTATACTCTGAACTAGGATCAACTTTAAGCTGATAAAGATGCATCAAACCCTGCAGCTTTTCCAACTTATCCTGATCTTTTGCAAATGTCCTAACATATTCATCAATTGACAACTCATCTATCACATCTATCTCCAACCCCATCTTAGCCAAGACAGGCAACAGTTCAGCTAATTTCACTTGATTTTGATTATATACATGAAATACTCTTCCTACGGATTCTTTAGTTTTCATCAATTCTACAATCACTCTACTACACAAATCTATAGGCGTAAACTCAAAAGGTTGTTCTATCATTTCTGCAGACACACTCTTTAATTCTACTATAGATTTTATTAAATTATAAAACGCATTCTCTCCGATATTCGTCTGAAAATGTCCATCTCTATATCTTCCTGTCAGATTCCCAACTCTAAAAATCGTTGCATCTAAACCTTCATTCATTGCTTTAAATACCAGATTCTCTGCTTCAAATTTACTCTTGACATATACATTATCTGCATAATTCTGACCGACATAAAAATCATTTTCAGTAAATACTACATCTTGCTCTCCCTTTACAGCAGTTCCTGAAACACTCATTGTTGAGATATGATTTAATCTTACTCCATATTTTATTGCAAAATCAATCACTTCTTTTGTTCCTAATACATTCACTTTCTCAAAATCAGAGTAATTACCAAAATGCTTTACTATCGCAGCAGGATGTAAAATTGAATCAATCTTTGCTCCTAAAGAAATATACTCTTCTTCTGAGAGTCCAAATTGACTAAAAGTCAGTTCACCTCTAACTACATAAATTCTTTTATCCATCCACTGGTCATACTTACCATCAAAATAGATATCCATTAAGCCTAATAATCGAGTTTTGGCCCTGTTTTCATCTTCTCCTCGAACCAAGCAATAAATATTGGCATCTGTATTTAACAATAACTCTTCTAATATATGTATTCCTAAAAACCCTGTAGCTCCTGTTAATAAGACATTTTCAATTTCTAAAGTATCTCCACTAATCGCTATTTCTTGATAACTTTTTATTACCTCTTGAATTACTATAGCTCCTACATCAGTACTTTTAGCTTTCGACTCAATTTTAAGATTTCCATTTATCTTATCAGCAAGTTTCTTAATCGTTGGATAGTTGAATAAAGCCTGTACTGTTATATTCCAACCAAATGGAACAGCTATAGCTACAACCTTCATTGCTAGTATTGAATGACCACCAAGATTAAAGAAATTATCTTTAATCCCGATCCTCTCTACATTCAGAACCGACTTCCATATTCGAACCAAATTTTCTTCGATTTCATTTCTGGGTGCTTCATATTCCACCTTATCTACTAAGTTTTGATCAAGTTCAGGTAAAAGTTTTTTATTTACTTTACCATTCAAAGTTAAAGGTAACTGCTCTAATCTTACAAAATAAGATGGAATCATATATTCGGGTACTTCTTTTAATAAGTGAGTTCTTAACTCGGATGTAGATAAATCTTGACCAGAGACTACGTATGCACATAAATACTTATTCCCACTTGAGTCAACTTTATCTATTACCACTGCCTCTTTTACTTCTTTATGTGCTAATAATTGATTTTCAATCTCACCTAACTCAATTCTAAATCCTCTTATCTTCACCTGATTATCAATCCGTCCCAAAAACTCAATATTGCCATCTGGTAGCCATCTAGCCAGATCACCTGTTTTATACATCTTTTCTCCTAAAATCTTAGTTTCTGCAAGAGTAACAAATGGGTTTTTCACAAATTTCTCTTCCGTAAGTTCCGGACGATTCATATAACCTTTTGCTATACCTACCGTCGTAATACATAATTCACCTACAGCACCTATAGGTACTAGATTTAAATTCTGATCGACGATATATACCCTTGTATTAAAGATTGGTTTGCCAATCGGCACAGAATTATAATCACCCTCTCTCGCTTTCCAGATGGTTGCACAAATAGTGGTTTCCGTTGGTCCGTAGGCATTAATATATTCTACTTTCTCCTTCCAACTGTCAACGAGATCAAAGTTGGTTGCAGAACCTGCAGTAATAATTGTTTTCATGGTATGAACGTTTTCTGGATTTACACTATTCAAATAAATTGGGGGTAATGTGGCAATCGTAATCTGACTTAAGTTTAAATATTCTTCAAATCTGGCATAGTCATTGATAACCTCTTTACTAAGGATATACAGGGTCGCACCAGTTAATAGTGCCATATAGGTCTCCCAAACAAATGCATCAAATGAACAGGTCGCAAATTGAATTATACGATCATTTTCATTCACGCTTAAGTCTTTTTTATAAAGTATCTGTAAGTTCTCGATTCCTTTATGTTCTATCATAACTCCCTTTGGTCTACCTGTCGTTCCTGATGTATAAATCACATAAGCCAAATCTGTTGGTTTATTTATATTATCTAAGTCCGACTCATCACCAGAATAAAGTCCCTGATCTTCTAAATCTATAATTGTACCTGCAAAGTTCGCTTTATCAGCTAGATGCTTTTGTGTCAGCAATATACTAGCATCACTATCTGCCAGTACATATTCAATTCTACCTTTTGGATATTCTGGATCAATCGACAAATAAGCCCCTCCTGCTTTCAACGTTCCTAAAAATCCGACGATCATTTCCAGTGAACGTTCAACCATGATAGCAACAATCTCTTTAGGTTGTACACCTTTTTCTCTCAAAACCCGGGCCAGCTGATTCGCCCTTAAATTCAACTCCCCATAAGTGAGCTCCTTATCTTTAAAGACAACAGCAATATGATCCGGTCTTTTCTTCACCTGTTCTTCGAATAACTCATGGATCGTTTTTCCTTTTACATCACCGTTATTTGCATTATTAAATTCAACCAGTAATCTTTCTTTCTCTTCCTTAGAAACAATACAAATTTCCTGAACTTTCTGTTTTCCATCAGCCAGCATTGTATCAATTATGTGAATAATACTACTTTTGATTCTTTCAATCGTATCTCGTTTAAATAATTCAACATTGTAGGCTAAATTAATAACCATTTTTTCTGCACTCATTACTGAAATACTAAAATCATAATTTGTTATTTCAAATAAAGATTTTACCCTAACTTCAAAATCTAGATCATTTTCATTTTCAGTAGGATAGTTTTCAAAAACTATAATTGTATTAAAAAGTTCTCCAGAGTGCTGGCTTAGTTTCTGAATTTCCGCTAAAGAAATATATTCAAAATCTCTGATTTCAATCAATTCACGATTCACTCTTACCAATAGCTTTTCAACTGTGTCATCTTCTTCTGTTTTAATAACCACCGGTAATGTATTTATTAAGATACCAACAATCTCTTCTACATTCCTAAGCTCAGTTGGTCTTCCAGAAACCGTCATACCAAAACAACTCTGATTAGTAGAATTATATTTTTGTAATAAAAGTCCAGTTACTGTCTGAATAAATGCATTGATTGTTACATTATGTTTCTTACAAAACTCATTCATCTCTTGCGCCTTTTGTTCATCAAATTCAATCACTTTTGTTGCTGATTTTGTTATTACTTCATTTTTCATTGGCTTCTTATCATACGGACAAAGTGTTGGTTCAACAAAATCTTTAGTGTAGCTGGCCCAGAATTGAAAAGCTTTATTTTTATTCTGACTTCTTAACCATTCCAAATAGACTGAAAATTGTACTGCAGGTTCTGAAGGTAATGATAAGTTATTTGCAAGACAATAATAAATACTAAATAAATCTTCCATGACAATTGTATGACTCCAACCATCCAATAAAATATGGTGGAAACTCCAGCAAATAAAGTATTTTCCTTCTGATACTTTGATCAGCGAAAACCGATTCAGTTTCCCTTTTTCAAAATCAAAATCCTTTACCAGATCTTCATCCTTAAATCGTTCTATGTACTCTTCTTTTTCTATACAGCTTAAATTCGAAATATCATACTCATCTATTTCTGCCTCTGCATCCTTTTTTATCACCTGAATTGGATTACTTAAACTTTTCCAAATAAAGCGGGTCTTAAACACCTCATATCGATTGACTAACACTTCCCATGCTACTTTAAATTTCTCTATATCTACCGTTCCTTCAATCTCAAAACAGAACTGCTCATAATAATTTCTACCTTTTTCATTTAAAGTCTTATGATATAACATCCCTTCCTGCATTGGAGTTAATTCATACATCTTCACTTTATCCAAATCAAATAATTCTGATAGATAAGCAAAACCTTTTTTATCAATTACATTTTCCAATCCAAAATCTGATGCTGTGTATGATTTATGACTTTTATTCAGACAATGTTCTATGATCTGATTTAGATAATCTGCATATCGTACTTGAAGCTGTGTCATTATATTTTTTCCAAAATACTTTGTATTGTAATTTAAAGTCAATTGTAATTTTCCATCTCTAATCAATCCAACTAAATCAATTAGATGTATATTTTGATTATCTTTATAAAAATTCATTCCTGCATCTTCAGTACAACCAGATAACAAACATTCATTTTTTTTCTCATCATTGTCCAGAAAACCAGCAAATTCTCCTAAATAATTAAATAATATCTCTGGATTCATCATCTGCAATTTTTCATCATTCTTCAAATATCTTGCAATCCCAAAGTTGATCCCTTTATTTGGTACTCTACTCAAACTTTCTTTAACTTCTATAATTGTCTCTTCTATGCTCTCTCTCTTTTCTAGATATACTGGGTACATGCTTGTAAACCAACCTATCGTTCTAGAGAGATCAACACCTTCTAATATTTCTTCCCGACCATGCCCTTCTAGATTTATTAAAACATTCTTTATTCCCATCACTTCACTAATGGAAATAATCAAAGCAGATAATAATATATCTTTAATTTCTGTATTATACGCCCAGTTTACTTTTGTCAATAATTTTTCTGTTTGTTCCTCATTGATTTCTATAGCTAAACCCATATAATCTCTTTGAAATCTATCCGTGCTCAAAATCTCTGAAAGTGATTTGATTTTTGATACATCAATTTTATTCCAGTATCCTGTATCAACTGCCTCTGTTTGTGCAAAATCATTTAATCTCTGACTCCAGTCTTTAAAAGATGTTGTCTTTAGTGATAACTCTTTTTCGAGTTTCGAACGATATAAGTTTTCAACATCCTCTAAAAGTATTCTCCACGATACTCCATCAATAATAAGATGATGAATTGGAATCAATAAACGTTTACCATTTTCACCAAGATCAAAGATAACTGCTTTTATCAGTAAATCTTTTTCTAAATCAAATTCACCTTGTATCTTCTCACTAATCACTTTTATCTTCTCTTTTTGATCTGAATATAAATATTTTGATAAATCTATTTTCTTTAATCTAAAATCTATTTCATCGTTCCGCCGATTGTATTGCAATATTTGACTTCCACCAAACTGATATCTCATCCTTAAAGCATCATGATGCTTAATAACATTCTTAAAAACTGTTTCCAATAATTCTACATTTACATCTTCTCTTAAATTAAATAAAAACGTCTGGTTAAAATAATGTTGGTATTTCAAATTCTGTGCAACGAACCATTTTTGAATCGGTGTTAACAATACTTCTCCTTCAACCTCTTTTTGAGAAATTATCTCTTTTTCTTTTGTATAATTAACATTCTTCAACAAATTCTTAATAGTTTTATGCCTGAAAATATCTTTAACCGTTATATTAATTCCTATCTGATTTAATCTGGCCAAAATCTGAATCGCTTTAATCGAATCTCCGCCTAATTCAAAAAAGTTGTCATTGATACCCACTTTTTCTAAACCCAATACTTCTCGCCAAAAACTAGCCAGCTTCATTTCAATTTCATTGGTAGGAGCTACATATTCAGTACCTAGATTAATATTTCCATCAGGTTCTGGCAATGCCTTACGATCAACCTTACCATTCACAGTCAATGGTATCTCATCTAAATAAATAAAGTAGGATGGAATCATATAATCTGGTAATTCTTTAGCTAAATGCTCTCTCAATTCAGCTATAGATACTTCACATTCGCAGATTAGATAAGCGCAAAGATTTTTACTGCCTTTTTGATTCACTTTAACAATTACAATTGCTTCTTTAATCGCGTTATGTTTCAATAATTTGTTTTCAATCTCACCTAACTCAATTCTATACCCTCTGAGCTTAACTTGATGGTCAATTCTTCCTAGAAACTCAATATTACCATCCGAAAGCCATCTAGCAAGATCACCCGTTTTATACAATCTGCTACCTAAAATAAAGGGATTTGCTATAAATTTTTCTTTAGTCAACTCTGGTCTATTTAGATAACCTCTAGCTAGTCCATCACCACCAACACATAATTCACCTGGTACGCCTACTGGAACTAGTTGATTATTTTTATCAAGTATATATATTTGTGTATTCATAATTGGGTATCCAATAGGAACTGTTTGATATTTATTTATTTCACCTTCACATTTGTATATTGAAGCACAAATAGTTGTTTCAGTTGGCCCATATGCATTGATATATTCAACTTTATCTTTTCACTTATTTATTAATTCAAAGTTTGTCGCTGAACCTGCCGTAATTACTTTCCGTAATGTAATAACGTTTTCTGGATTTAAATTATTTAAATAAATTGGCGCTACTGTAACTATAGTGATTTTATGTTGTTTCAAATATTCCTCAAATCCAGAAAAATTATTAATTATATCTTTTGATGGTATGTCTAATGTTGCTCCTGTTAACAAAGCCATGTATTCTTCCCAGACAGATGCATCAAATGCACAAGAAGCAAATTGCACAACATTATCATCTTCAGTAATACCTAAATCTTGAATAAAAAACTGTTGTAAGTTTCCTATTCCTTTATGTTCAACCATAACCCCCTTAGGCTTACCTGTTGAACCAGAGGTATAGATTACATATGCTAAGTCTGTTGGTTTATTAAAACATTCCAGATTCAAACAATCACCACTATATAATCTTTCATCTTCAATATTAATAACATCACCTGAAAATTGCACGATATTTGTTAAATGACCTTGTGTTAATAATATTTCCACCTGACAATCTTCAAACATATAAGTAATTCTGCCAATTGGATAGTCATAATCAATAGGTAGATATGCTCCATCAGCTTTTAGAATTCCCAAAATACCAATAACCATCTCCAGAGAACGCTCAACCATTATGCCTACTATTTTACCTTTTGCAACTCCACAGGTTCTTAACTTTCTAGCCAGTTGGTTCGCTTTTTCGTTCAGTTCACGATAAGTTAATTGCTGTTCTCCAAAGATAACAGCAAGATTATCGGGTGTTCTGTGAACCTGTTCTTCGAATAGTTGTGATATTGTTTTTTCCATCAGATTACTTACTTTTGTCTCATTAAACCAATCTAATAGTTGCTCTTTCTCTACATCTGAAATCATCTTAATTGCTGAAAGTCGAGTTTCAATATTTTCAACAATAGCCCTGATTATATTAACATAATGGCCAGCCATTCTTTCGATGGTTTCATTCTTAAAGAGGCTTGTACTATATTCCAATTCAAAGAAAATTTTCTCTCCTATTTCAAATGCATGTAATACAAGGTCAAACTGAGCCGTTTTATTGTTTAATCCAGACTTACCACTTTCCTCAGAAACTTCGTTATGCACAACGAATAATACGTCAACCAATGGATTTCGATTCATAATTTTAGGTATTTTAAGTTTTTCCACCAACATCTCCAATTTATAATCTTTATTTGCGTAGCCTTTTATAGTATTGTCCTTAATCTCTGCTAAGAAATTAACAAATGTTTTATCTCTTGCAGGCTGATTTCTGATTGCCAAAATATTTTCAAACATTCCAACTATACCTGTACCAACAACAACATCTTCCGTATTTGCATATTTTGATAGCAAGATATTATATATTGCAAATAATGCCATGGATAAAGAGACATCCTGAGTAGAGATTAATTTACGTACTTGATGAGTTACTTCTTTACTCAATTCAAACTTATAACTTTCTCCAGATAATTTAATCACTGCAGGCCTTACATAGTCTGTCGGCAGTTCTAAAGCAGGAACTTCATCAGCAAATCTACTAATCCAATACGCTTCTTGCTTTTTAAGCATATCAACTGAACTTTTAATATCTTTCATACAAAATTCCCTCTCTTCTTTTAGTTTAAGATAAACATTTTAATAATATTTTATATTTTGTAATTATATCCCTTTGTTAGTATATATGTAATTACTTTATCCGTCAACCTTAGATGATACAAAAAAAGAGATGACCTCCATCATAAAGCTCATTTCTTTATCTGATTCTTTAAATAAAGTTAACCTTCCTCATATACTCCAACACTTTTGCTAGATATTCTTGGTCAATCATTGGCCATTCAAATCCGATTTGCTTTAAATATTCTATTGTTATAGTCGAATCAATCGTTACACCTGCCCGATACTCTAAACCCTGATCAACTTTAAACTGATAACGATGCATCAAGCCCTGCAGCTTTTCTAACTTATCCTGATCTTTAGCAAAAGTCTTCACATATTCATCAATTGACAGATCATCTATCACATCTATATCCAACCCCATCTCCGCTAAGATTAGCAACAGTGCTACTATTTTTACTTGATTTTGATTATATACATGGAATACTCTTCCTACAGATTCTTTTGTCTTCATCAATTCTACAATTACTCTACTACACATATCTATTGGTGTAAACTCAATCAATAGATTGCTCATCTCTGAAGACACACTCTTTAATTCTACTATAGATTTTATTAAATTATAAAAAGCATTCTCTCCGATATTCGTCTGAAAATGTCCATCTCTATATCTTCCAGTGAGATTCCCAACTCTATAAATCGTTGCATCTAAACCTTCATTCATTGCCTTAAATACAAGATTTTCAGCTTCAAATTTACTCTTGACGTACACATTATCTGCATAATTTTGTCCTACATAAAAATCATTCTCAGTAAATATTACATCTTTCTCACCCTTCACTAAAGAACCTGACACACTCATTGTTGAGATATGATTTAATCTTACTCCATATTTTAAAGCAAAATCAATCACTTCTTTTGTTCCTAATACATTCACTTGCTCAAAATCAGAGTAATTACCAAAATGCTTTACTATCGCAGCAGGATGTATAATAGTATTAACTTTTTCACCTAACGAAAGATACTCTTTTTCTAAAAGTCCAAACTGGTTAACAGTTAGATCTCCTTTAATTACATAAATTCGTTTGTCCAGCCAATGATTATACTTACCATCAAAATAGGTATCTAGCAATTGGACTAATCGAGTTTTTGCTAAACTTTGATTTTCTCCACGAATTAAACAATAAACATTCGCTGACGTACTTAGCAACAAATCTTGTAATATATGAATTCCCAAATATCCAGTTGCACCAGTCAATAAGATATTCTCAAAGTTTATTTTCCCTCCACTAACCGCGATTTCTTCATAACTTTCTTTTAATTCTCTAGTTACAATATCAAGATCAGCTTTTTCTGTCAGATAAATCTTCTTCAGACTTCCATTAATCTTACTTGCAAGTCTTTGAATAGTTGGAAAGTTAAATAAATCTTGCACTGTTATATTCCAATCATACGGAACAGCTCTGGTTACAACCTTCATGGCTAATAGAGAATGTCCACCTAGATCAAAAAAATTATCATGGATTCCAATTCTCTCTACACTCAAGATAGTTCTCCATATTTCAGCCAGTTTTTCTTCTGTTTCATTTGTTGGAGCCTTAAATTCAATTCCAGTATTTATAACTCCTTCAAATTCAGGAAGTGCTTTTTTATCAACTTTGCCGTTTGGTGTTAAAGGCAATTTATCTAACCTCATAAAATGTGAAGGAATCATATATTCTGGTAACTCTTTTGATAAATATGATCTTAAATCAGATACTTCAATCTCTTTATCAGACACTACATATCCACAGAGATATTTATTACCTTTTGAATTCACCTTATCGATTACAACTGCTTCTTTAACCCCATCATATTTCAATAGTTGATTCTCAATCTCACCAAGCTCGATTCTAAACCCTCTTATCTTAACTTGGTGATCAATTCTACCTATAAACTCAATATTTCCATCCGGAAGCCACCTAGCTAGGTCACCAGTTCTGTACATTTTACTATTTGAAACAAAAGGACTAACCACAAATTTTTCTTTAGTCAACTCCGGTCTATTTAGATAACCCCTGGCTAACCCATCACCAGCAATACATAACTCACCTGGTTCACCAATCTGTTGTACATTGTTATACTTATCCATGATATATATCTGAGTATTCGATATAGGCTTACCGATAGGAATATTTTTTTCATAATCTTTATCAATCTCTAAACAAGTCGCAATGACGGTACTTTCTGTTGGCCCATATGCATTAATGACTTTCAACTCTTTATTCGCATTTCTCAGCTTATTAATATGCTTAGGAGATAAAACATCTCCACCCACAAACAGAGTCTTTAAGTCAGAAAAAATCTCAATATTTTGATCTACAAATTGATTAAGCAGACCAGAAGTCATCAAAATCTTTGTAATTTGATTTTGTTTCAGCTTATCCTCAAACCTCTTTGCAGATAATAACTCATTTTTTTCGATCAAATACAGTCTAGCACCATTTAATAATGCTCCCCAAATTTCAAAAGTGGAAGCATCAAATGCAATAGAACCAGTTTGCAAAATTCGATCATTAGCATCAAATATTAACAGATTTGAGTTTGAAACTAAATTATTTACATTCTCATGCTCAATCATTACCCCTTTAGGCTTTCCTGTAGAACCTGAAGTATAGATTATGTAGATTAAATCATTAGGTTTATTAACCCATTCAGGATTTGATTTGTCTTTATCATAATATTTTGAATCATAAACATTAATAATTTCACCATTGAATTCAATTCCAGTTATCGATTCTTGTTGAGTTAATAAAATTTTAGTTCCAGAATCTTTAAGCATATACTCTATTCTATTTTCTGGATAATCTATATCTATTGGTAAATATGATCCTCCAGCTTTGACTATAGCCAATACGCTAATAATCATTTCCAGCGATTTATCTATCATAATTCCTACTACTTCATTTGAGCTAACCCCTCTTGTTCGTAAAAACCTTGCTAATTGATTCGCTTTTTCATTCAAATCAAGATAGGTTAACTCACTATCTCCAAAAATTAAAGCAATATTTTCAGGTGTTCTTTGAACCTGTTCTTCGAATAATTGTACTATTGTCTTTTCTTTAGGATAATCTATTTTTGTATTGTTAAATTCAAATAAATATTGTTCATTGTTCACAAACATTTTATTGCTTAAATTAGTTTTCATAAAACACAACTCCTTTTTGAATATAGTGGACTTTATTTATAATATGCATTGTAAATAACAATTTTTGGTTTTATTACTCCTTTGCCATTATATAAATAATAACATTATTTGTCAAGTCGTAACAAAAAAAATGAGCCTATAATTCAGGCTCACTTTACACTTAACTTTCACCTCTTGCTTTACTCCTATGATCTGCTTAAAGATTTCTTACAACTTCTTCATCAAGAATTTCTTTTCTTTGCTTCCAATCTGGCATTAAAGATGTCGTGAAACTATAAAATTTGTGGTCATGATTTCTATAGAGAAAATGAATTAATTCATGAAGTATGACATATTCTATGCAGTATTTTGGAGCTTTTATAAGTTCAAAGTTCAACAATATTATATTTTTGTCTATAATACAAGACCCCCATCTAGCTTTCATAGTACGAATCATTATTTCGGGCTTTTTTACATTATATTTTTCTAGTACAGGGTATATTTTGTTTAAGCAATCATTAAAAATTATAGTTGCTCTTTCTTTCAACCAATTATTAAAGAGATTTTCTTTTCTGGTGTAATTGGACTTATTTTTAACATGGATGTATATATAGCCCCTAAAATATTTAACTTTTTCGTCTTTATCTTCAACTATTTTAAAACGGTATTGTTTACCCAGATATTTTACTGATTCTCCACTTATAAATTCTAAATCTGTTTTTCTTTCAGGTTGATACTCTTTAAATTGGTTGACATTTTTTAGTATCCAGGAAGCCTTTTCTTTAACAAAATTAAGTATATAATCTGTGGGAACATTCTCATTTGCAGATACCATGATGGTGGTATCTGGTTTAATATTTAGATTTATATTCTTTACATTTTTTCGGTGTAATTCAAATTTAATGATCTTGTCCTTATAAGCTACTTCTAATATTTCCATAAATTATTACCACCTTAATAATGTCTGAGTGCTATTGTTTTGATATTTACGATGATTTTAATAATATCAGCAGTATCAATTTCAAATCCTTTTTCCTTACAATAATCATACAAGAAGTCATCAATTTCCTGAGCAATACGATTATGAACTTCTATGTTCTCATGCCAATCAACTTTGCTGTGAGTACTAACTATTTTATTGATTTCAAGGGATATATATCCTAAATCATCATCTGATAAATCCTTTTTATTATTTTCTGAAGACATATAAGTTGCTCTTTCTTCTTTTACGACAAAACCTGTTTTTTCTGATAGTATTTCTTTGATCGTTCCATAAAATGCTTGAGCAGGAGGATTGTTCTTAATATTTCCTGGATATTTTTCTCCTGAATAACCTTTTCTAAAATCATTCAAGATATCTTTCATATGTTCTAGATATTCTGCTTCTGATATTCTCATATCCTTATATTTTTGTAGAGTTTCTTCTATTCTTTGAGAGAATTTCTTGTAAAAAGCGGGGTTTGCATCCCATTTTGCATTGATTCTTTTAGACAATCTGGTTCTAATTGCATCAGCCTTTGCTCTTTTAGAACCGAGTCTTGCTAATTCTTCTTCAAAGCCTTTTTCATCTAAGATATCTACGGGCTTAGTTATATGAATAATATCTTCAGCAGAAATATAGTTATCCATGAGTTTCTGCATTTTTGCTTCATATTCTTTATGGTCAATTGTATCAGAATATCTTAGCTTTACACTTTTTCTTAACTCCTGATAGAATTTAAATTCATTCTTATATTTATTTAGCTCTTCTTGACTTAAGGCATTATATACCTGCTCTGATTCCAAAGCAATGCTTAGATGTCTGCCAAATTGACTAAGCACACCATAGAAAGTTTCTCTTAACTCCGCATCAGCTAAAAGAACTTCATATTCTTCTACATCCTGTTTATTCTTCACTGAAGCGAAGATATTTATAAGTTCAGTATAATAGTGTCTTAGAGTTCCAATTATACTTATGACATCATAAATAGCTCCTTTTAAATCTTTCCTGTCGAAGTTTTCAAGTCCTGCACCAGAGTATATTTCCAAAGCTTCATCCAATTTTTTCAGAAGGCCTCTGTAATCTATGATAATTCCATAGTCTTTACCTTCATAAATTCTATTTATCCTTGCTATTGCTTGTAGTAGAGTATGTTCTTTCATAGGCTTATCTATATAAAGCACTGTAGCTCTTGGAGCATCAAAGCCAGTTAGCAGTTTATCTACAACAATAAGAATGTCAAATTCATCTCCGTTGACAAATTCATCTTTTATAGAATCTTCATAGTTTTCTTCATTACTATATCTATTCATCATTTTATCCCAGAATCTTTTGATTTTATCTTTGGATTCTTCATCAACAGCCGTATAACCTTCCCGCTGATCAGGTGGAGATATGACTACCGCTGAGTTAAGATCGCCAAATTCTTCAAATGCATCAAAATATCTTATAGCTTCAATTTTACTATTTGTAGCAAGCATTGCTTTGAATTGTAACCCATGAGTTTTATAGTGTGTTGTAAAATGGTCAATTATATCATCAGCTATCAGTGTAATTCTTTGATCAGAGGAAGCTATTTTTTCGAATTGACTCCATTTTTTCATTACTTCTTCTTTTTGTTTTTCATTTAAATGTCTTGTGATCATTTCAAGGCGTTTATCAATGGCTTTTCTGTTTACAGTTTGTTCAACCATTCTTCCTTCGTATAATAGAGGAACGATAATTTTATCTTCCACACCATCAGCTATGGTATATTTATGAATTAGTTTGCCGAACTTTATCATAGTATTTTTTTCGTTTTTCATTAGTGGTGTTCCAGTAAAGCCTAGATAACAGGCATTAGGAAATACTTTCTTCATTTTCAAATGAAGCTCACCATATTGGGTTCTGTGGCTTTCGTCTACTAATACAAATATATCTTGACTTTCGATAGATTTGTGATTATTTGCAGCAGTATCAAATTTGTGAACCAATGTAGTAATAACATCAGTACTTTTATTGTTGATTAAAGCAATGAGATGCTTTCCACTGGTAGCACGTTGTGCAGATAATCTAGTGTGATTAAAAGTTTTATGAATCTGTTTATCTAAGTTAATACGGTCAGTTACTACTACAACTTTGGGATGATATTTTGACAATTCTGATAATATGTATTTAGCAAGCATAACCATTGTAAGAGATTTTCCACTTCCTTGTGTATGCCAAATTACACCAGATTGACGATTGCCTTTTTCATCCCTTTCCTCAATGCTTTTAATGATTTCTTTGATTGCAAAGTACTGCTGATATCTAGCGATTTTTTTAATATCTTTATCAAATAGAATAAAGAATCTACTTAGTTCTAGTAATCTTTCCGGATGAAATAAAGATATGATGTTTTTATCTTGAGTGGTAGGGATACGGTTTACAACAGTTTTGTCTAGTTGATTTTGCAGCCAATCTTCATTTTCTTCTTTCCATATAGACCAGAATTTTTCTGGAGTAAAGCAGGTTGCGTATTTGGTTTCATTTTTGTTGGTACTCATGACTATTTGAGCATATTTAAAAAGATGAGGAATGTAGTCTTTATACTGATTTCTAATCATTTGTTCTATTCCTTGTTTGATGGAGATAGAAGACTTTTTGCATTCGATAACAGCAAAGGGGATACCATTTATAAATAGAACGATATCGGGTCTTGCTGTTCCCTGGCCATCACCACGCTCTACAGAAAACTCCTCAACAACGTGAAATACATTGTTAGCGGGATTTTTCCAATCAATATATTTGAGGTTGAAGGAACGTTTTGTACCATCAGAAAGATTTTCTTGATAACTTCTTCCAAGCATCAGACTTTCATAGATTTTCTCATTGGTTTTAACAAGTCCATCAGTGAGAGGTTCATCAATATCTAAGATAGCTTGTTTGATATTTTTCTCACTGAATTTATATTCAATTCCTTTGTATATGTAAGAGTTAAATTCAATTAATTTTTTTCTAAAGATGTCTCGAAGTAGTACATTGTATAAGTTTCCTCTAAGTTTTTCGGCTTTTTCAGGTTTAATATATGTATATCCTAATCCTTGTAATACTTCAATAGCTGGGATCTGAGATATGTTTATTTCATCATAATCTCTTGCACGTGGCATGTGCATTCCCCCTTTCTAAGTGTAGGGTGGAAAGGTTAAAGGGGTAAGAACCTTTAACCTTTCGTTGATAAGCTTATACTGTTACTCTTACTTTTCCGGTGAGTAGTAGTTGCATAAGGCCTTTTTTTTGTTGTTTTAGGGTTGTGAGTTCTTGTTCTAATAAACATAATTCTTCATCTTGGCTCAGAAGTATTTTCCCAATTGCTTTTTGTTCTTCTAAACAAGGATACTGTAAATTTAATTCTTTAAAATCCTTATATCCTATCTGCTTGCCATCTCTTATTCCATATATAAGAGAATTAAGTCTATTAATAAAATTTTGCTGTTTAAATAAATATTTATAAAAATCTTCAGATATATCTGTTTTCTTTCTTAAAACTGTATATGCAGGACTTACTAAACCACTACAATTAGAATATTCTATACCACCTTCAAAAGAACGAAGGCTTATAATAAAATTACCTTTTTCGACTTTTTTATAATTTTTCAAATTATTTGTATTGTATTTAATATCAATATCTAATTCTCTACGTGGAATAACACCTCTATCTTGAGTAACTGATAAAACTTCTAATTCTCCATTATGCTTCTTATAACAATAATTTTCAAAAATATTTTTTGACTTTTTTTCTTCCCATTTTTTTGGGATAATTCCGACTTTCGTTTTCCTATATCCTTTTGGTACAATGCCATTTTTAATTAATTTTAATCTTTCTTTAACTTGTTTTGAATTACCTTTTTCAAATTTTGGTGTTCTTATTTTTCCAGTCAATAGATTTTGCAAAAGACCTTTTTTCTGTTCCTTTTTCTGTTCTATGAGTTTCTCTTTAAGTTCGATGGCGCTGGCCCAGGTGGAGAGGATATTACCTATTTCATAAATTTCATTGATATTTTGAGAAATCATAATTTTACTGTTATTAATATCATTTCGAGTAATCCCTGGTATGAGACCAGCTGAATCTGAATTATATTTGCTTTCATTTTTTTTAAGATAAAAATATATATATTTCTGCATTCTAGGTTTTGCTCTTATTGCCATTAATTGTCTACTGATACAATACTTATTATCAGAAATTGTTGTTTTACCTGTTCCAGAACCTTTTACAGTTATTAAGATATCACCAATATTACACATAGTTTTTGGTTTATTAGTATACTTATTTGCTTTAATATAACCTTCTTCAAAATCCGAAGGACCTGTAAGGTAGGGAATACCTTCTCCCGAAGTATTATAGTCTATTTCATTGATATGTTGACCAGATATTAGCTTAATAATTGTTTTTAAACTGACATATTCCCATTCATCTGGTATAATACCACCATTGGTCTTCTTATATCCTTCTGGCACTTCACCACGATTTATCATATCAATTCTTTCTTTTATTTCTTGCTTCACTTGATTCACCTACTTTCCTTTGTGTAGTATTTTAGCACTTGTAGATTTTAATTGCTTTTTCTGATGTCTTTCTATTTGTTTTATACTTTTCTCAGGAGTAGGTAAATCTTCTGGCATAGTACCACCTAGTTCTTTTATGGTTTGCCTTACTTTTGCACCAACTTCAAAATGGGTTTCATTTGCATTATCTTTACCTTTTATATTTTCTCGTTTTAATTTTTCCTCAGTTTGAGTTGCTTTAAATAGATTAGCAGCAAGTTCAGTACTTCCCATGTGGTCAAGTATTTTTTGCGACTTTTTTAAGTCTTTTCTCACATGAATATCTTTAGCAGTTAGCCCACCATAAAGACCTTGATACCCATGGTTTTGAAAAGTTATATAGTCAGTATCATTTTTTATTATTTCATTATTTTTCACAGAGTTCACCCCTTATTCCATCCAATTTTAACAGCATTGCCAAAATTAAATTCAAATCATCTCCCCTTTTACAATCCCAGTTCTTCAAGATACTTCACCATTTGAGCTTCTACATCTTCAATTTCTACTTTGATATTTTTTATATTCTCCTTAACAGCATTCATATCTACTGGTTCTTCTTCTTCAAAGGTATCAACATATCTAGGAATATTTAGATTATAGTCATTTTCCTTTAATTCATCTATTATCGCCACATAAGAGTACTTATCAATTGTCTCGTAATTATCATAGGTATCAACAACTTTTTGTAAATCTTCTTCTCTTAGAACGTTTTGATTTTTTCCTTTTTCATAATTACCTTCACCAGAAGCATCTATGAAAAGTATGTCTTTTCTATATCTGTTCTTTTTAAATACTAAAATACACGCAGGTATGCCAGTACCATAGAATAGATTTGCTGGAAGTCCTATAACAGCATCAAGAAGGTTCATATCTATTATTTGCTTTCTGATTTTACCTTCAGATGATCCACGGAATAATACCCCATGTGGTAGAACAACTCCCATTCTTCCTTCACTATCAAGTGAGTAGAGCATGTGCTGAACAAATGCAAAATCTCCCTTTGATGCTGGTGGAACTCCCCATTCAAATCTTCTATATGGGTCAAGGGATGCTTCCATTTTAAACTTTTTATCTGTATTAGCTTCACCAGCAAATCCCATAGCCCATTTATCCAAACTGAATGGAGGATTTGCAACGACTACCTGGAATTTCATTAGTTTATCATCTTCAAGGTTGAGAGGATTTGCTAGAGTATCTCCCCAAGCTATACGAGCATCATCAATACCATGCAAAAACATATTCATCCGACAAAGTGAATGGGTTTGTCCATTTCTTTCTTGACCATATACTTGAGCTTTTTTGTTAGGAATCTTTTTAAATGTTCTAATAAGTAATGATCCAGAGCCACATGTAG
This sequence comes from Halanaerobiales bacterium, assembly GCA_030627905.1. Classification (GTDB taxonomy): domain Bacteria; phylum Bacillota; class Halanaerobiia; order DY22613; family DY22613; genus JAGMES01. Next base: position 24,556 of record DAOVRZ010000004.1, on the reverse strand, counting down.
GGTCATATATTCTGTCATTTTCTTGAGGTTTTACTAATCTTGAAATTAATTCTGATATCATTGAAGGAGTGAAGAACTCACCGCCTTTTTTTCCAGCATCAGAAGCAAATCTTGAAATCATATATTCATACGCATCACCAATTACGTCCTTACCTTCAAGATTTGAGGGTCTTAGGTCTAGCTTTGCAAAATCTTCAAGTAAATGTTTTAACATTGCATTTCTTTCTTTTGTTTTACCTAAAATTACTTCACTGTTAAAATCAATATTTCTAAATACCCCCCTTAATTTTGCTTTATTTTCTTCTTCAATACGTTCTAAAGCAGTATTGATAAAATGACCAATACCTTTTTCAGTATCATTTCTATTATTATACAGGTAGTCGAAAGTAGATTTTTCATCAAGAACAAATCTATCTCGTGTTAGGGCTCTCTGTATTCTGTTTTCATCACCATCATATCTTTTTGCATATTCATCGTAATGTTCTTTGTAGGTATCGCCTAAATATTTGATGAATAGCATAACTAGTACATAATCTTTATAGATAGAGGAATCTATTTTTCCTCTAAACGTGTCGCAAGCCTGCCACAAAATATTATTAATCTGATCTTGAGTAATTTTCATAGTTGTGTCCTCCCTTTAGTTGATAATTGTATTTACTATCGCTTTATACAGAGTTTCTTTTTCTTTAATTAATTTTTTAAGTAAGCGAACTTCTTTTAGGTGTAGTTTACTTAGCTGTATCAACTTTTCTTGTTTATCTATTGGTATATTTTCTATTTTAATATCTTTTATAAAGCTGGTCGTGATAATTGATATTGCTGAACCTATGGAGTATCTGGATATAAGTTTTTTCATGCGGTCAGAGTTTAGGTATAAAGCAAGAAATTCACCTTTAATAATATTTTCATCATTAAGCCTTATTACACTAAAAAGTGAAGGGATTAAAATACCTTCTTTTGATTTATCAATATACACTGCGGTATAGGGGTAACTTAGTCGTATTACTACATCGCCTATATGTGTAGTGTATTGAGGTGGCAAATTTTCGATACTTTCAAACTCTCCAAGTGCATTCATATTGATCTGGCCATAATCTTCGAAACTTTTTAGAGTAAGCATTTTGTATTTTTTAGCTGGTAAAGAAGTAGCTTTTTTTCTAGCTACTACAAGACCTGTTCTAATTTCAGCTATATGGCTTAATTTCATGAGTCGCCTCCTTTCGTGTTATATTTAACTTGTAGTAATAATTCTTAAAAAAGGCAGCTTAAAAAAGTTATTTTGTGTTGTTACACTTATTCTACACCATGTTAGAATATTTTGTCAATAGAAATTTTGTACTAAGTAGAAAATAACAAAAAAACGAGCCCAAAAACAGGCTCACCTCTCTACCTTATTCTTAATTCATATATATTGAAAAAAATATCCTTAAAAAATCAGCTCTGCATAGCCTCATATTTTTTAGTGCAAATTCAGCAAATGCATCTATCATGCTTCTACTTTCTTTCAATATTCGTCCTAAAACCAAAGATGGCAAAAATAATCGCTGTTGAAGCTATTAAAATTATTCCTATCAGTAAACTAACCTTAACATTATATATATCAATCAATTTTCCGATCAAAATCTCACTGATAACTGCGCCGATTGATGCAATAGTACTTAATAAAGAAATGACAGAACTGCGAATCTCACTTGGAATCATTCCATGAAGATGTCTGCTGTATATTGGCATAAAACTTCCAAATCCAATACCAAATAAAACCATAGAAAAACATAGTGTTACAATATGTGTATAAAGGTACACTGATAAAAAACTAAAACCCAAAGCTACAAAACAGATTACAAAAAGAGTTTCATCCGAAAACTTTTTAGCAAACTTAACTACCAGCAATCCAGCTAATGCTGTAGCGGCTAAATAGAAGCAATACATATAGCCTAAATTTGCAGAGGCTATTCCCAACTGAAGTGAAATAGGCTGCCAATAAAAGGTGAATACTGAGTAACAACTAAAGATAATAATAATGAAAAAAGATACTCTTATTAATGCTGGATTTTTGATATAATATGAAAGTGTATCTACTGAAATCGCTATACCCCTTTTACGAGCCCCATAATTTTCAGGTAAGAAAATAAAAATACCTAAACCCAATAAGAAATAGATAGCAAAACTCATAAAATACAGCAACTGCATGGAACCTACATACAATGTTCCTAGTAATACAGCTATAATCATTGCCATAACTGATGTTAAAGTTCGAGTTTTACCAAGGACCGTCGATAATTCCTCAGTCTTGTCCTTCTTTTTTAACTCATCAAATAACCAGGCTGAAAAAGAGCCACTAAGCTGAGCCGTTGCAACACCCCCAATTATTGCAGCAAAAATTAATACTAAAAAACTATTCCCAATTCCATAGAGCAATTGCTGTATAGATAACAAAATCATCCCGATAGCATAAATAGTTTTTCTTCCAAAAAGATCTGCTAAATTTCCAGTTGGAAAATCACAGATGGCCATTGAGGCCAAAAAGAATCCAAAGACAATACCTACTTTAGTATAATCCATACCTGGCTTAGAGAGTAAAAATATTGTTGAAACTGTAGAGGTTAAAGTAAAACCTATAGTATAGATAATCTCAGCCATCATATAAGCCTTTTCAGCACGAAACTTTTTCATAATTATCTACTCCTTCTTTTTAATAACTATTTACATGCTAAATTGTCCCTATAAATTTTTCTTTATTAAATGCATTCTTGCAAAATCACGTTCTTCATAGTATATTTGCCCTAAATCAACATATCCTCTATCAATAAACCATTGAAGTGTACCATTTGGAAACACTACTTCTTCAGAAGCAATTGCAATTAAATATTTAAATCCATAACTGGGCAATTCATCTTCTAAAGCTTGAAGTGGCAAACTTCGGAAGTCAGCTTTATCATCTGAAAGGAATGAACATGTCAAAAATGCTATATCTTCCCTCTTTGGTATAGAATATGGAACAGCTAATGAAGGGACAAATTCTGCACCACCAACACAAACACCTTGAAAATAGTGTAATATACCCAAATGTGGAATCCTATACTTATTTCGCAAATATTTAATCCATATTGCTTTTTCAATGCAAGATGATTTTTTTGAACATCCACAAGGCTTATATGTTTCTAAAATCGTCTTCTCTGTAAGAGGTTTAGTAATTCCAGATATTAAGTCTTTGCCATTGTTTACTACATAAGCTTTTCTTTCAGGAATATCACCTTTTGATATCTTTTCAATGATATTCTTTGTAATTGAACCATTCCACCGCACTCTATTGTTAAAAACAAGTAAAGTTGGTGAATATATATTTAATTTTTTTGCTAATTGTGGGTGATTAGAAAGGTTATATGTATGTATAGAATATTGCGAATCATTCTTAAGAGGTATTAGTAATTTTCTTATTATACTGTTATAGGGACACTGATCGGCCCAATAAAAAAAATCAATTTGAGTACACTTTTGTGATAAAGATTCCATGAATACCTTCCCCTCAAACTTATATTTTTGAAAAATACAAAAAAACTACTATATTTAACTTATTTCAAAAGTTCGTCTAGCACTTCAATTCTAAATATAGCTTCTCATTCCTAGTAATGAACACGAGAAAAGGTATATTAAAAATAAAGTTGGATAATTAAAGTACAATTTCATTAAAAGTTATTAAAGTAAATTAAGGTGCTGGATATAAAAGTTGCCGATTTCGAAATTTTTATCTTGCCAAACACACTATTTTTCTGTAATTTAACTTCTGTAATAAGAGTTATTTATATTGATTTATAATCAATAATTTGTTATAATATTGTAAGTATATCAATTTCATAAGGAGGATTTTTAATGATTAATACCAGCAAATTAGAAGAACTAATGAATTCTAAAGGATGGACACGAGTAATGTTAGCACAAAAACTAGGAATCGATTATTCCTAGTTGTACCGAGTTTTACTTAAAGAAAGAAATGTTGGAGGAAAATTCTTTTATGGATTGGCGAAACTCTGCCACTCAGAGAATTTAAACATCATGGAATTTTTAAATTTGAACTAAAAATAAAAGAGTGACCTGGTATCCTATTTTTTGAGAAAGTGGGGATAGGATTAGAGCTTTACAGGTCACTCTTATGAGGATAACAATATTATACACCATAATTGCAAATAAGTCAATATGCGTTGACTATTTTGCAAAATTATTATATAATATTGTTGAATACTTTTTTAGGAGGTTTTATTAATGAAACAAAATTTTTTTGAATTAAAAATCTTAATACAGAAGATTATCGAATTCAAAGAAAAGAACAAGCTTTCTTATGAAAAAATGGGTAACAATATTGGAATAGATAAAGCACATCTTAATAGAATTGTAAAAATGTCAACACATCCTTCATTTTCTTTTCTAGTTCGACTTGCACACTTTATGAAAATACCTCTATATTCTCTTTTTATTCCATCAGAAGAAATGAGCAGACAGGAGTTTGCTAACAAGGTAAATGAACATACAAAGGAATTAAACAGGAATCCCGAAGTACTTGCTGAAAAAACAAATATTCCATTATTACGATTAAGAGATATTCTTTCGGGAGATTTATCTCCTACAATTAAAGAAAAGAATGCCCTTACTAATGCTTTAAGTTTAGAAGAGGAAATTGATTACAGTGAAATCAAACTTAACCACTTGAAACTTATTCTTAATGATCTAGGTTTAAAAAATAAACAAAGTGATAATGTCATCCAATATGTAAAAGATAATATTGAATAATATAAAAAAACTCCCAGGTGATTACCCTAAGGAGTTTTATCATTATGTAGATCAAAGTATTAATAAATGTTCATTATTAAAAATCGCTATTTTGTACAGGTGGAACTGTTGTTACTACAGGAATAGAAATAGAGCAAGTTTCGTCTGGTTCAGCCCAAGGGCCAGCAGATGCAACCATACTTCCAACTAATAAACATCCTAAAACACATAAAAAACAAACAATTTTCCTCATATTTATTACCCTCCACTTATATGATTTTTTTAACCTACAGATACTAAGAATCACAATTTATAATATTGTGTACCTTCTAATTTTTTATGCATACTTTCTTTCATTGTTTTTAGATACTCAACTTTATAATTACTCATGAGTTCATTAATTTTAACTAAACAATCAAAAGCATATGAATAAGCTCCTGCTTCTTTGAAATATTCAAAAGAAAGATATAAAGTATCTAAAGATGTAAAAAGTTCATCATCCTCCAACTCAGCCATTGCCTTTACATAAAATGCTTTACCTATCTCTAACTTGTCATCATACTCAGTGGCAATAATCTCAGCCTTCTCAGTATATTCTTTTACTACTTCAACTGCACCACCCTTATCAAGTTTTAAATGAATTTCTGCTAAATTATTATATAGTTTTGGTAAATCTTTTTCTTCACTATATTTAAACGAATCATTAATTATTTCTATCGCTTTCTCATACTCTTCTTTATAAAAATAGTAAACACCATAATTATTATAAATTTTTCTTTTCAATATATTAGGCAAAGTTTCAAAATGCTCATTTGCTAAGCCCAAATATTTTTTTGTTTCCTCCAAACATTCTTTACTTTTGTCTACTGTTAAATAAACCCAAGCAATATTAATATATATTCTAACTAAAAGAGAAGTATCTTCGGTTTCAGTTAATAACTCTTCAAATATTTCTACAGCTTGCTCCACTTCACCTAAATAACCTTTCGAAATTCCACTTAATTTTTTTATCCGAAATGCTTCTGCTCCTTCGTTATATTCTAAAGCTTCTGGAACACTTTCAATTACTTTTTTATACTGATTTAATTCATATAATCCTTTTACTTTTAAAAAAGTAATCTCAGCTAGTAAAACTTTATCATTGTTAGATAAACCTTTAGCAATGCCTATATTCTCCATAAAACCTGTTAAATCCTTCTTTTTCAACATATTTTTAGCTTCTTCATAATGTTTTTTCGGAGTTGATACCAACTTTTCAATCATAACATTTCCTCCCCATATATCTCTATCAAATTTATTTTTTCTCATTTTTATTATATCACCCACAGTCCGTTAATTCAATACTATACTTTATTTTTTTACAATTAAAATCAAAATTCCTGCAATATAATATTTTAAATTTTATTAACAACGAAGTATTAAACAAAAAAAGATGAGCCCACTAACAGGCTCACTCTTGACTCTTAATCAACCCCCTACAAACCTCCAACACCACCGAAGCATTCTTACAATACTCATCACACCCAAACCGCTCAGCAAGCTGAGCATTCATCGAAGCCCCACCAGCTATCAGTATAACTTGCACATTCTCCTTCTTCAAAAGCTCTGCCACTTCTTCAACCCTTCCCACAGTGGTTGTCATCATAACCGCAAGCCCTAATATATCAGGCTTTTCTCTTTTCACAACCTCAATTATCTCCTCAGCAGGAACATCCTTACCAGCGTCGATTATCTGAAATCCTCCACTCTTCAACACTGTTCCTACAATATTTTTGCCGATATCATGGACATCCCCTTCAACCGTCGCCAGTACTACTTTACCCTGATAAGTTCTCTCCTCACCACTTAAGCTATTTAAAAACTCAAAAATCGGTTGAGCTGTCTCTGAGGCTAGTAGCAGATGTGGAAGATATATTTTCCCTTCTGCGTATAGATCCCCAACTTCCTCCATCGCTTTTCCTAAAATATCTTGACTGACTTCCAATAGAGAGATTTCTTTTAACTCTTCTTCTATCAAACTTTTCAGTTGATTCTGATCACCTGAAAGTAAAGCTTCAACCATTGGATTATCTGTTACGACCTTCTCTTTTTCAGTAACCATCTCTCCTCTTAACTCCAAAGCTCCTCGCATACTACCCATTACAAATATATCGCCAGAATTCATTATCGCTGAAGTTAAACCCTTTTCCATAGCTTGAGCAAGATAAACCCCATTGATCTCAGCACGACCAGGTAAACCAAAACTCAAATTAGAAAGTCCCATAGTTGTCTTAATCCCTGCTTCTTTCAATAACCGCACTGTTTCAAGAGTAACACGAGGATCTTTCTTAGCACCCAAAGATAAAACAAGTGGATCAGCCAAAACCCGATCTCTTGAAATTCCATTCTCCTCCAAAATAGCTATACCCTCTAGAATCTTTTCAAATCTCTCTTCAGGAGTTTTAGGTATCCCTTTACCCATAGCTAACAGAATCAACATACCACCATATTTCTTCAAGAGCTGAATTCTGCTTTCCAAACTCTTTTCCGTTACTTGCGCAGAATTAATCAATGGTCGCCCAGGATATTCTCTTAAAGCAATCTCCAAATACTCAGAATTTTGAATATCAAAAGAGATCGGTATAGAAGATCTGCGATCCAATTCTACCATTACCTCTTTAAAATGTTCTGGAGTTAACAATTTTTCTATCCCAAGATTTAAATCTAAAATAGTTGCCCCTTCTTTTTCTTGACTCGTAGCCTCATCATAAAGAGTACTATAATTCTTTTGAACAATCTCTTCCTGAAATTTCTTTCTCGACGCAGGATTAATTCGTTCACCAATAATAGTAAAAGGTTCTACAGTTCGATAAACAGTCCGAGAAATAAATGACTGAACAAAAGAAATATTCCTTTGAACAGGTCTCCGCTTACTTATTAATTTTTTCATCACCTTGATATGATTCGGTGATGTTCCACAACATCCACCGATAATGTTCGCACCTAAATCAACAAAATCTTCTATGTAAATCGCAAAATGTTCTGGTGTCATCTTATAACTTAAATTTTTCCCATCATAGATAGGATCACCAGCATTAGGTTCCAAAGAAAGGGGTTTTGTCGTATATTTAGCCAGCTCCTTAAAAACTGGAAGCATCTCTTCAGGCTCTAATGTACAATTAATCCCAATCACATCTACATCTAAGTCCTCAAAGGTTGAAGCGAAAATTGCTACTGATGTTCCTGTAACAGCTCGAAGAGAACTATCAAAGGTCATGTGCACTATAACAGGTAAATCCTCGGTCACATTTCGAATCCCTAATACAGCAGCCTTTAACTCTTTAAGATCAGTCATGGTTTCAATGATAAATCCATCCACACCAGCGTCTAGCAAAATTTTAGCTTGTTCTGAAAAAACTTGAACTGATCCTTCAAAATCCATCGAACCCATCGGTATAGGGAAATTTCCTGTAGAAGAAAGATCACCAAAAACCAGCACTTTGTCACCAGCAACCTTACGAGCAATCTGGACAGCTCGAAAATTAATCTCTTCAAAATGTTCTTCCAATCCTAAAGATGCCAATTTTGGACGATTAGCACTAAAGGTATTTGTTAAAATAATATCAGAACCTGCTTCCACATATTCTCGTTGCAAACTTTCAACAACCTCAGGTACCTGTAAATTCAATAATTCACCTGGCATCTCACCATAACCCCGTTTGAAAAATTCTGTACCATAGCCACCGTCTAAAATTAAAATACGCTCTTTTAAAAGCTGTGAAAATTTATTTCGTTTCATAGTTACCTCCTTCAAACCCGATCATACAAACTGTGCTTTTCCGTGGTAATAAAATTCCTGTCTCTAAACTAGCACATACAGAATCAACCTCTAACAAATCGAGAATAAAATTATTAACCCTTATATCAACATCCCCATATCCAGGCGAAAAACGTCTGGTTCCCTCTCCAGATTGATCACGAAGCCAGGCATCAAAAGATTGATTCAACTCTTCTAAAGCCTCTGATGCCCAGGCATCTAAAAGCGTTGCCTGTAACACTTTCTGTTGAGCTAAATAATCCTCAATTGCTTGATCAATCTTTTTACCTAAAGTTGATACAAAGAAAGTTATTGACTTAATATTTTTAAATATCTCTGGAATAATTATCATCCCATTCACAAGTTTAGGAATTTCCTCAATCGGCATCGTTTTATAAAATAGCCTTCCCTCAGATATTTCTAATCCACGAGCATAGATTGAATTGGCAAGATTTCGCATAATATCATCTAAAACAATCGGATTTCCTTTGAAACCTGCTCGAAAAAAATATGCTCTTTTGGATGGCATAATTTCATCAGATTTTGGAATATACAATTTTGTCGTATACATAAGCCTCATCCTTTTATAGTTATTATATCGACTTTAATTTCTATATATTTTAGTAAATTCCTCTAAAGCTAGTTAAGTTCTTTATAATAAAAAACTTTTACGCTATTTGCTAATTTACTATTACTTTTTTAGAAATTTTAATCTTTTACTTGCATTCAGTGTTATTTTAGTGATACGATATACATAGATACACATTGCTAGGAAAAATTGGAACGATGTGCTACACAAAAAATTTAAAAAGAGGTGAATAAAATGGTATCCTCACTATCATATGATAGACTAGCTAGTATGCGTGATCCCCTCACTGGTCTCTACAACCGTACCTACTTTGATCAAGAGATTAAACGTCTGGAAGAAGAAAAATGTAATCCAGTAGGAATCATCATCTGTGACATCGTTAGTCTTAAGATGTTTAATAATGCGTTAGGGAAAGAAAGTGGAGACAAACTCCTTTTAACAACCGCAAAGATCCTAACCCAAACTTTCGGCAAAAATTATATAATCGCCCGGATTGGAGGAGATGAATTTGCAGTTATACTCCCTAAAATTAGCCAGAAAAACACCGAAAACGCATATCACAGAATACAAGATTTTATTTTCCATTATAATGAAAAGAACGAAAAACTTCCTTTAAGTTTATCCATTGGTTTTGCTACTACACAAGATAAAAAAGGAAGTATAAGTGACATTTTTAGAAAAGCCGAACATAATATGTATGATGAAAAAATTCATAATGGTCATAGCGCTCAAAACACTATTATCTATGCCCTAATTGAGTCACTTAAAGAAAAAGATTTTAATAAAGATGACGAAAAAGCTCGTCTATATGAATTAATTGTAAGTATCGCTAAAGATATCGGAATCAAGTTATCTGAACAAGAATATTCTGATCTACGTCTTCTGGCACAGTTTCGTGATATTGGCAAAGTACATATTGACAATAAGATACTCTTTAAAGAAGGTCCTCTTACTCCAAGTGAATATTCAGAAATTAAACGCCACTCTGAAATTGGATATAAACTTGCCAGATCTATCCCAGATTTAAACCAGATCGCTGATAATATTCTTGCACATCATGAATGGTGGGATGGTTCCGGTTATCCACTAGGATTAAAAGGTGAAGAAATCCCACTAGAATGCCGTCTCCTATCAATCGCCGATGCTTATTATGCTATGACTAATAAGCGACCTTATCGTAAAGCTATTTCTGCAGAAGAAGCTATATCAAATCTAATGAACGGAAGTGGAACCCAATTTGATCCAGAATTAGTTGGAAAATTTATCAAAATATTAAAAGAGAAACCAAGCAAATATGAAAATCTAAAATAAAATCCTTCCCATAACCTACCTAAAAGACATATTATACTATCAGAAAGGTAGGTGGGATTTAAATGGATAAAATTCATCAACGAAATCAATACCAATGGGCCAGCATCTTAATTTTGCTCACAGCACTCATTCAAAGTTCCGCTAGCCTTTTTGAAGGTTCGGACTACATAATAAGTATGCTTACGACTCTAACCATCGGATATCTAACTTACTTGACCCCTAGAGGCGGTTTTCTTGGATTTCTAATTAGCTCTCTAATTGTTGGTTTAATCACATCCACAGAATTTCCAACTCTTCTCCTAATCACGGGGCCATTAGGAATCTCACTCGGATGGAGTCAATACCTCAAAAAAGGCGCTTTACGAACTGCCATCAACGCAGGAATTATCATGGCGATGGGAATGTACATAATGACTTTTTTCCTTGACATCCCAGTATTTAAAGGTCAATTAGAATCATTGTATCCTAATATTCAATTAGTGCAAATCTATTTTCTCTTTGCTCTCTCTTATGCCTGGCTATGTTTCCGCATCCTGAACTCTTTAACCCATTGTGTGCACTTTCCGCTAACAAGAAAAGGTGTAAGCCTACACAAATAATTACCCAAGAAAGTTGAAGGTTAATAACCCAACCGCTAGTTTGAGTTATTAATCTTCAACTTTATAAAATTAACAACCTACCTACATTCTCACCCAATTGTACAAGAAGGCTTTCAGACTTTTCCATAGCTTGTTCTAAAGTCATCGGAGCATTGATAATTGAAAATAAAGCATCTATTCCATGCTCATAAACCATCTCTGCCCCATCTCCCAAAGTCCCCGCTATCCCAATCACAGGAATTTTGAATTTTTTTGCTACCTTCGCCACTCCAATAGGCGTTTTTCCATATATAGTCTGCAAATCAATTTTTCCTTCTCCTGTAATTACAATATCCATTTCTGGAATTATCTCTTCTATCTTACTTGCCTCGGTCACAATATCAATCCCACATTTTAGTTCTGCCTTTAAAAAAGCCATCAGCCCTGCACCTAACCCTCCAGCAGCTCCGGCGCCTGGAAAATTACCTACTGAAATTCCTAAAGTTTGTTGGATTAGCATACCAATATGTCGTAAACCTGTATCCAACTCTTCTACCATTTCTGGTGTCGCTCCTTTTTGAGGCCCATAAATATATGCTGCTCCATTTTTTCCATATAAAGGATTTTCAACATCGCAAGCTACCTGAATCGTTGTTTCTAAAAGCCGCGTATCCAATCCTGAAAGGTCTATAGTGTGAATTCTTTGTAATTCACCACCTCCGTAACCAACCTCATTGCTGTCTACATCTAAAAAATGACCTCCAAGAGCCTGAACCATCCCAACACCACAATCATTAGTTGCACTTCCACCAATACCAATAATTAAATCTCGACAACCTTCATCTAATGCTGCTTTAATCAATTCCCCTGTACCAAATGTGGTTGTCTTTAGAGGGTTTCTTTTATCATTAGGGACCAATGGTAATCCAGATGCTGCTGACATTTCAATAACTGCTGTTTTTTCATTTCCCAAAATTCCAAAAAACGCATCTACTCTTTCACCTAACGGGCCAGTCACAGATTTTTTAACAATTCGTCCAGCCGTAGAATCCACTAAAGACTCTACAGTACCCTCTCCACCATCAGCCATTGGCAAAATATGTATACTAAAACGTGGATTTGCTTTCTTCAAACCACGTTCTAAACTTTCTCCAACTTCACGAGCTGTTAAGCTTCCTTTAAAAGAATCAGTTGCTATCAAAATCTTCATATTTCCCACCTCACCCTATGTATTAGATTTTCTCCTTATTACTCTTCTCCTCGAATATATACAACCCGTCCTCCGATAATCGTCTCTCTCACTATCAAATCAGGAGTTAACAAGGTCAAATCAGCATCTTTACCCTGTGAAATACTACCCTTAGTTTCACCATGTCCCAAAAGATGAGCAGGATTAGTTGAGGCCATCTTTATTACGTCAACAATTGATAACCCTGCCAGATTAATCGCGTTTTGTACTGCTTCTTGCATTGTTAAAGTACTCCCTGCCAAAGTACCATCTGCCAATCTGGCCTCTTTTCCTTTTTTAAATACATTAAGCCCACCTAAATCGTATTCACCGTCATCTAAACCAGCAGCTCTCATGGCATCAGTAATTAACACCATCTCATCAGGAAGTTTAAGTTTACTCAGAATTCGTACCACCACAGGATGAAGATGAATTCCATCCATAATCACTTCTGCTACTAAAGGCAGATCCATGATCCCTCCAACAACTCCAGGCTCTCTGTGATGCAGTCCACGCATACCATTGAATGTATGAACTCCATGAGTTGCTCCTGCTTCATAAGCTGCTTTTACATCCTCATATGTACCATTACTATGACCCAGAGCTATCTTAGCGCCTTCTTGTGAAATCTTTTGAATATATTCTATTGCTCCATCGACTTCAGGAGCCACAGTAACAATAAGTTGTCCTGGTACTTCTTTTTGTAATTTTTGAGTCCATTCGATATCTGGAGCTACAATCATCTCTGCCTGATGAGCACCCTTTTTTTCAGGATTGATAAACGGCCCTTCCATATGGAAACCAAGAATCTGTGCACCATCCTCATTAATTTTTGCTGCCTCATTCACCACGTCTACTGCTCGCTCTATCTCTATATAAGGATTCGTTATCCCTGTAGGAATAAATCCTGTCACTCCCTTAGATGCTTTAAAACGAGCTATCTTTAAAATTCCTTCCAAATCTCCATCCATCACGTCTGAACCAACTGCACCATGACAATGAATATCAATCCAACCTGGAGAGATATACCCACCTTGTAAATCTATCACTTCATGATCTTTTAAGGAAAGATCATCTATCTCATCTTCATATAAAATATCTGCAATTTTTCCATCTTGAATAACCAAAATATGTTCACCAAGAATGCCATGTTCTAAGATCATCTTACCATTTATCAGATATAATGCCATTTAACTTCATCCCCTTTTGCTAAACTTTCTTTAACTAATGCTCTTTTACTTTTCTTTTCTTCCTGATAAATTCCATTACTCGTTCTTCCGATGTATTAATCACCTGCTCTGTTGGAAAATCAAGTTCTTTTAGTAACTCTTTAACTAAATCCAACTTTCCTACATCAAAGGAAATATGAGAATCACTACCAGCAGAAATCATCAGTCCTGATTTCAAGCAACTGGCAGCAATTTGTGAACAATTTTCTTGACTACCTTTTCTGCTACCACGAAAACTGCTATTATTAATCTCAAGAATAACATCATTCTCTAAGGCTGCAGTTACAACTTGTTCTACATCAATTTGGAATCTTGGATTCCCTGGATGAACCACCAGATCTACCAAAGGATTTTTAATAGCATTAATCATAGCCTTCGTGTTCTCTTCGATACTTTTACCTTCATAACCACACCATGGATGAAAACCAACTAAAACTATATCTAATTTAGCCAAAATTTCTTCTGGGACATCCAATTCTCCATTAAATCCCGCAATATTTGTTTCTACTCCCTTTAAGATGCGTACTCCTTCAATCTCTTCAGGCAAAGTAAGAAGATAACGAAAATACTCCAAACCTGATGCACCTGGCATATTTGGCCCATGATCTGTAGTTGCCATAATCTTTATCCCATTTATCCTTGCTCCTTCAGCCATTTCCCTCAAAGAACTATAGGCATGTCCACAACGTATCGTATGAGTATGTAAATCTGCAATAAATTTCATCATATCCTCCTTCAAAGTCGATGTAATAACTACGTTTAACATCTTAAGTTTATTTAATGCAAATAGCCTCCTTGACTTAGTATAATCCCAGCTACAAAAACTATAAGATAAATTTCTAATGGATTAAATTTCCGAACCACTAGTAAAATATTCAATGCCAATAAGCCAGTAAAAACCAACAATGTTGGTTGAGCCAAATCTGGAAGCATAAGATAAATACCACATAAGATTAATCCTAGATTAATCCAACGTAAAGCAGGTAACTCTCTCGCTTTAAATAGATAATCCAGAAAATAAAAAATTATAACAAATACCAAGGGACCCCAAATAAATGCCCTCATATTCAATATGCTTCCTACCAAAATTGCTGGAATACCAATAATTATCTTTCTATTAGAGGTTCGATCAATCAATCCCCAGATAGCATAGGCAAAAAAAATCCAGGGAAGCACTCCTCCTGCAACAGCAATCTGGTTCAAAAGCTGGGCTGGAATAAATCCAAAAAGCTCTCTGGTAAAGGGCAGTAAGAAAACAATCATTCCACTAACTACCACAATACTCAATCCTTTTAACCAATCTTGTAAGGGTTCAATAAGTAAATGTAATCCAATGGCAACCAAAAGAGCAAAAGTCATTGATAAAACTAAGTTAATGTTATAAGTCTGTTGATTCAAATAAATCGTTAGTCCTCCAGCAAATAATACCAGATTAAGTCTATGAGTTTTACACATCCGAGCAATTCCAAAGATTAGTTCCAACATACCTCCAACAACAAGACCTGTTTGCAGATCATTCCAAAACCAACCGACAATTGAAACCAAAACAATAGGATGAAAAATTGGAAATCGCGCCAAATATAGATCGATAAGTCCCAAAGCAACAAATCCAACCCATAAATAAATCTGATATAAGGTCAACTTTACCATCTCCCAAACTTCAATTCATTGAGTCAACACATTATCAAATTGATACATGCTACTTTGAAGATTGAACATGCTTGCATATTTGCTTCCATTTTGAATCAATTCTTTATGAGTTCCAAATTCAAGAATCCTACCATTATCCAACACAACAATTTTATCAGCAAGCTTTGCAGAGCCTAAACGATGTGTAACAATTATAGCTGTCTTATTTTCAGTCATCTTAGAAAATGTATTATAGATTCTAGTTTCTTCATTTGGATCAATGGAAGCAGTTGGTTCATCCAGAATTATTGTATTATGAGATTTATAAATACCTCTTGCTATTGAAATTTTCTGCCACTCACCACCTGATAATTCAGCACCCCCAAACTCTCTAGATAATATTGTTTCATAAGAGTTAGTGAATTTATTTAAATCAACTAATAAGTTTACCATTTCTAGAGACTTATCTATTCGTTGATAATTCACCTCCTCATCCACAGATAGATTGCTTATTGTTACATTGTTGGCAAGACTCAACTTATATCTTTGAAAATTCTGGAACACAGCTGAAATTTTTGAGAACAAAGAAGTATTCTTTATTTTTCTAATATTCATGCCTCCATACTCTACTAAGCCCTTACTAGGAGAATATAAGCCAACCATTATTTTGACCAACGTTGATTTTCCTGCTCCATTCTCACCTACTATTGCAATAGTTTCTCCAGGAAGTACTTCTAAATTGATATTCTCTAATACGTAATCATCACTATTTGGGTACTTAAAATATACATTTTTTAGAGAAATACCGTGAAGTTTATCATCCAGTTCATAATCACCATGGCGTTCAGGTAACTCTAAAAATCTAACAAAATTCTTTATACTCCCTAGATTATTACTTAATCTTCCAATATGACTACAGATTATCTCCTCCAGCACTCTGAACATCATATCAATCGATATAAATACCGCAAAAAAAGCACCTACTGAAATCTCACCTGATAATAAGGCATTGACAAAAAGGAAAAGTACCCCAATATAGCCTAACAACGTTATTGCTTTCATCCCCATTTCTGCTAATCCAGATTTTTTCTCTGCACGCCACATTTTGTTATTATAAAGATTTATTGTCTTGTAGTATAAATCCCTAAAGTAACTATTAGCTCCCAACATTCTAGTTTCTTTAAAAAATTCCTTATCTACTATACACTTTTCATAATATTCATATTCCCTTCTTAATGGTGCGGACTCATCTGCAAGCTTTGAAAAAACCTTTACTCTCAAAAACTGAGTTAAAGCAACTGGTATAAAAATGATTAATAGCGAGATTGCTAAAATTGGTTTAAGACTATATAGATAGACTCCCATTATTAATATATAAGGTATATAATAAGTCAATAGAGTAAAGAGAATAAATAGAAAAAAAGTACTATTCATGACCCCTTCTTTGGCTTTGTTTATATCATCTAAATTTGAAGTGTCTTCGAACAGTAAAGTTTCTAACTTAGATGCTTTTTTGTGTAGAGCACTTCCCATATTCCTCATTATTCTATTGGCTAAATCTTCACTCATAACATTATGAAATCCATTTAACAACTGATTCAAAACCAAGGCAAAAGCTAGGAAAAAAAGAGCAACAAAGACACTTCTAAGTGCCACATTTGTCCCCAAAACATTTGAAATAGAATCAAATAGTTTTTGAGTCATTAATGTTGTAAACCCATGAGAGAAACCATGCAGTATTCCGACAACAAAGGTTGTTATTAGATATACCGGAGATGCTGAATATGTTAAAGGGAGTATTTTCTTAAAAATTCTATAAAGTGATAGTTCTTTTTTTTGTTTCATAAATACCAACTCCTCTGATTCTCAAACATCTGAGCATACAGCCCATTCTTTTTCATCAGTTCTTTATGGGTTCCAATTTCAGTAATATTACCATCCTCGAATAATAAAATTTCATCAGCTAGCTTTGTTGATCCAAGTCGGTGACTTATACATATAGTGGTATTGTCTTGCCTCAAATTCTCATATTCTTTATAAATAAGACTTTCTCTAATTGGATCTAAAGCAGCAGTTGGCTCATCAAGTATCTTAAGTGGTGCTTTATTAACCAATGATCTAGCAATAGCAATTCTTTGCCATTGACCTAAAGACAGGTCAACTCCATATTTCTTAATTTTGCCAAGAGGTGTATTCTCTTTATTTGGCATTTTGTCGACAACTTCTTTGAGATTTAATTGTTTTAAAGCATCCAGTACTCTTTCGTGATTCTCATCTTGATTAAAACTATTAATATCTCCAAGCGCTATATTATCTTTTACTGAAACAGAATACTTTGCAAAGTCTTGATAAACAATAGAACACATAGCTTTAATCTCTTGAGAAGTGTATTTTCTTAAACACTTCCCATTAATTAATATTTCACCTTCATAGTTATCATAAAGACCTGTAAGTAGTTTTATTACTGTTGTTTTACCAGCTCCATTCGCCCCTACAAAAGCATAATGTTTTCCACTGTTGAGAGTAAAAGAAATCCCTTTTAATATATACATTTCGGTCGCAGGATATTTGAAATATACATTTTTGAATTCTATAGATTCTAATTTAATTAAATCCCTTGACGGTCTTTCTGTAGCAGCAGCGATTTCTTCAAGCATGCAAAAAGCATTTAAATCTTTTAAATACTCCTTGCTTCGTGATATTTCTTTTAAGCAAAGAGTCAATTGTACTGTTCCCATTTGCACTAAAACTAATAAATTACTAGTAATTGCCATGAATAATCCAAGAGTCAATTCTCCATTAACTGTTGGTTGAATCAATAGACCAATCATCAATGTCGATATAAGTGCAGTGAAAATTCCACCTACTTTTGTTTTTGTGAAATATTTTAAATATGCCTTTAATTGTAGCTTCCTTGATATTTCATACTGCTCATTCCAAATTGAATTTACTGATTCAGAATAACCAAAAATGGTTCTTTCACAAGCAGAATCTCTTCCAATTAAAATATCTCTTAGATACTCATGTTTTCTGTTATATTTTGAAACATCTCTATCAGCTTGATATGTTGTCTGTCCATTTTTTATAGATAAATATACTAATGGAATATTCATAACTATGATTAATACTGCTGCCCACCATATCTTAGTAGCAATAATAATAACAATACCAACTACCTGAATAATCAAAGAAAGAAAAGTAAGTAAATAAATAAATCCATCCTTAAACACAATTTCCGGTTCTTTAGAAACTCTAGAAATCAAGTCCCATGTATCGTTATTCTCAATATGATCATACTTTAATGAGGCTCTCTTATCAGTAATGCTCACTCTCAAATTTTCTCGCAATGCAAAAATTAACTTAGCTTCAGCAAACTGGCGAATTTGATATGAAAACCATTTATAACCTATGAGTAATATTAATAAACATATTGGTAAAACTATACTGCTATAAACAGCTTTTTTATTTGCGACTTCAATTGCAATATCAACAAAATTTGCAGTTAAAAGCAACTGGATATTTGGCAACAGTCCATCAATCACCTTTTGTAATACTATTAATAGGAAAAATAGTTTTGAACTCTCAAAAGGCACTTTAACTAAGCCAGATAAATTAAAATATTTATTTTTCAAAATACTCATCCTCACACTCCTCCTAAAAGGTTTAAAGCTAAGATATTATTTACAGTTACTTCTCTGAAAGTTTTGATTTTCCTCTACATAAACCTTTTTAAAATTTATTTTTACAATTTTCAATGGTTTTCGGTATCTTTCTCCCCCAACAATCAAGCAAGGACTTCTGGCTACAATCCCAGAAGTCCTTGCTATTCATATGTTATGGCGGAGAAGGACAACTCCAAACTCGAAACGTTTTTGAGCGTCTGTTCGCTTTCGATTTTTGTGAAGTATGTTTTTGAGAGCTTTAGTTGTTACTTACTATTTGTGGAGATTACATAAGTATCATTAAACTATTTCCATATTGATCAGTAATTACTGAACTATTGCAAATCCAAATCGCACCTCCATGGTTAGTTGCAAGATTATTTTCAAAAATATTATCTGTAGTTTGAATAGAGGATTTACCACAATATTATCAATACCTTTATTTGTTCATTGAAGTATAGGCTGCGAAGATTCTTTTTACAGTCATTCTTTTTTGCTTTTTACTCAAAGAATGGAAGTAGTCAATAAATATATCATCTAATACATTTTTATAATTATTATTTACTGGGTTTATAGCAGACTTTTTTGCGAGCTTTCTAAATGACTCATTTTCTACATCATTATGTAAGTCAGTTATTATTTGATCAAGAATATTTAAATTTCGTTTATTTAATTTAAATCTTTTAATGTGCAGCTCTATACTTCTTTTTACATCGTCATCATAACCGTATTCTGTACTAGGAGTAAATCTCTTTTCTAATACATCATATTGTATCTTTAACGGAAAGCCTGTCCTTGTTTCATATGTTCCCCCAGGCTGAATTATTATATTATTTATATCTACATATTTATCAAGAGCTTCTTCGAATTCAATACATTTATATGAACACTCTTTTTTTCTACATTCATCATAGTCTATATTTAGAAATTCTTTATTTAAAAATGTAAGTTTTTCACTTTTATACTTATTACAATCTGGACAAGATACAGAAAAATTAAACTTACACTCTCTTAAAAATTTAAATTCTTGTTTATCTTGCTTTTTTTCTATTGAATGTTCTTTTTCAAAAGTACCAACAATATCATGTCTCGTTCCACCACTTAAATCTATCCCGCAATACATACATCTATAATCTGATGACTCTAATAAACTGGTAAATAATTTTTTGCTATATTTATTTTTATTATAATACATTACATTTTTACTGGGATATTCTACATTACTATACGAAGTAGGGAAATTTAATAATATTTTAATACTAGTCATCTAACTTAATCTCCTCTAAAATTATATCTTTAATGCTTTTTTCTTTTTGACTCAACCTTTCTGCATGTATGAGATATTTTTTATCTTCACTTGTTAAATCTATATCATTAAACACCTTCATATATAATTGTTCCATTTTAGAAATGCCTGTATTTCTCTCTATATAACTATTGAATACTTCTCGATTAATATATTCAAGATTTCCTAAATCTCTAGAGTCCAATATTTTGTACGAATAACTATCCCCATCTAAAACAATTATTTTTGTATTTTCAAGTTCTTCGAAAAATGTTAATGAATGTACCGTAGTTATAATTTTAATTTCTGGAAATATATCATTTAATTTATTTATAATTGTTCGACTCATTTTATTATCTAAATGTTCATCAATCTCATCAATCACTACTATTTTGACATCATATTTAGTGGCATAATATATTTCAATAAAAATTCTTAACAGAGCCTGATATCCACTTGATGCAACAACTTCCTCTTGATTCATAGTAAAAACAATTTCATTTTTATCAGAAATAAGTTCTATCCCCACATTAAAATCTGATAAAAATTCTTTTAATAATTTATGAAATTGCTTATCCTCTAGACTATTTATTAGGAATTGAAAAGAATAATAAGCTCCTGCATTATGTTCACCACCAGCAAAGACATCTATTTTATTAAAATATTTAGTGTTTACTCTCCTATTTAAAATATCTCTTGGTTTACCAAGGTAAATAGATAATTCATTTTCATCAAAATTAGGGAACGCTTCACTATTAAAAATTACCCTATTAACAGTATCTATAAAGTAACATGGGTTATTCCTTTCTAAATACTCATTTAATATTGCTATTAAGGCATCTGATTTCCCAGACATATTTTTACCAGTTATACATACATGATAGTTATTATCTATAGATTTAATCGCTATTTTCTTAATTTCATTAATATAATCTTTATACATCATTATATTCACCTGACTCTTTTATTATATTTATGGCCTGTAATATTCTTTTAAATATTTCTCTCTTGGTGGAATTATTCGTAGAATTTAATTCCTTTGACAATTCCTTATAAGTAATCTTAAAATTTTCATTTAATATTCCTAATTTAGATGCAGCAACAAAGAAAGCCTCAAGATTCAAATATTTAATATAATCTTCAGTTTCAGGAAAGTTACTTATACCCTCAACAAAATATTTAAGTTTAGCTACTTCACTATCAACT
This sequence comes from Halanaerobiales bacterium, assembly GCA_030627905.1. Taxonomy (GTDB): domain Bacteria; phylum Bacillota; class Halanaerobiia; order DY22613; family DY22613; genus JAGMES01. Next base: position 3,279 of record DAOVRZ010000004.1, on the reverse strand, counting down.
TCATTACTACGTTCATCTGAGGAATACTCCTTTGAATATTTATCCACCAAAGCGGAATAAGTAGAGAATTTCTCTAATATTAAAATTTCTTTAACTTCTTCTAGACTAAATTTATTTACATTGAAATTATTTTCAACATAATCTAACAATTCTTCTCTTGAACTTATCTTTATATATTTATCTAAAGCTAATAATTTCAATAAAAATTCAACATTTCTATGTCTATTATCATCCTCTTTTTTAATTTCTATCCAAGCATTATTATTTTCATGGAAACCATTTATTTTTTCGTATAATTTACTACCAAAATATATACCATTTCTAATTTCTTGATTTGTTAAAGGACTCCCAGCACTATTTAATAATCTAAAAATATCTGTGTAGACTGAATAAAAGGCATCATCATTATCATTATCAAAATCATCATCATTTTTATTTTTAACTGATACAACACCAAAATCCAAAGACTTATTATTGAATTCTAATTTCTCTTTTTCTGTAAAATTACTATATGTAAATATTCTACTTTCCTTATCGCGTGTATCTAACTTAAAGTCTTTAAACCTCAATCCATATTTATTTAAATCTTTTTTTACATTTTCTTCAGTTTTCTTTGTTTCAGCATTATGATATTTGTCAACTAGTTCACTTATATCTTTAAAATCATAATAATGTCTTCTATTTTTAGATGTAGGAAAAATTCCCTTAACAAAAAAGAATAAACTTGTGATTCGTTGTTGACCATCTATTATTGTATATTTACCGTCTTTAGGATTAGAATACATATATAATCGTGGTATGGGTATATCTTTTAATAGTGATACAATTAAAGCAACCACTTGTTTTTCTTCCCAAACATAATTTCTCTGATATTTTGGTATTAAATATCGTCCCGACTCCATTCTGCTTATTATAGTATCTATAGGAGTAGGTAGACTTTGATATGTAATGTTAGAATCCATCAATTTTTCAACATTTACATATTCAATATTTCTATTTACATATTCATTATTATCTTTCGTTGTGTTTTCCATAATTTCACACCCTTTTTAGTAATATTTACTTTTAAATAGACATTTTATAAATCTTCATATATGTAATAGTTATGTTTTAAAAAGTAAAGATTAATACTTTTCAATACTACTATAATTATTTTTTTTATTAAATGATTCGACCACAAAAAGTATTTTAGTCGCATTTGCATACCATATAAAGTACTGATCTCGCCATTTCAGTACTTTATATGGTATGCAAGCTCTTATGCAACTACTTTTTGTGGGCTAATCATTTAATAATATGTTAGAAATAATCGTTATAAATTTGAAAATCAGTGTACTTTAAATTCTATCCCTCATTACTACACATCAACTCAACCTGCTCTCTAACAGTCTCTACTGCTGTTTCCTGCTCATCAGGCTAATAAACATATTTTCCCAAAAGTCTTTTTACATTGACCCTTATCAGAGTTTGTTTCATAAATAAAATCACCGAATAATTATACAGCAATACGAATAGATATTTTTTTTACAAAAATAAATACACCTCTATTCATTATTGTGATAAAATATAGTCGCCAAAACCATTAACCACAATGACAATGAAAGAGGTGAAAACTTTGAATACTCAACTCGAATTATTTTCTCCCCTCTATTATAGCACATTAGGTTATGATTTGGAACTGGTAGATTACCTTTCTTTTATTGAAGATGAATTTATTCGAAAAATAGTTTCTCGACTTATTGAATATCCCCATTCACTCTGTATTAAATCGCTTCAGAAAAGAATTAGGTATTGGCAATAAGCTTAATGAATTAGATGAAACTATTTTAAGTCAAACCCAAAAGCTAGAAGGATTTTTAAACTTGATGATATGCAGTCTTGATTCACGGCCTATTTATGCTGCTGTTGGGGGTTTTAAAAAAGAATGTGTATGTAGTAACCCTGATAAATGTACTTGTACTCCACGGTTTTCTGATCCAGATGCGACAACAGGAAGACAGCTAATAAAAGTAAATCAAAATAGGTATTTTGTTGGATATAGAAAAAATACGTTAAATTCTAAGGTTTCAGATCAGAAAGTGTTATTGCCCTCTTTAGAACGTCTAAAGAAGATAGGATTATCAATTCCTTATTTGATCGCTGACAAAGAGTTTACTTATTCAGTGGAAGAAAATCCATAATTTTTCAGTCCAGTCATGCAAAATTCAAGACTTCAAAAGGAAATGCTAAAATTTCGTAAGCAAGTGAAACTAAACTTTGCAATAGAATCAAATTTATTAGATACAGTATTCAGACATAAAAAATTTTATTGAGTAATAAGTAAAATTAAAAGTGTTAAAAGGCATATATATGCGTGAAAAACATCGAAAGAGCTTATTTGAAACAGACTCTATCACAATAAAAATTCAACTTTTGCTTAATATATTCCTTTATTTTAATACAATTTTCTGCTTCATTTTTTACCACTCTACTTCTGAGATAGGATGATCTTTTTAACAGCATAAAAGATAAAGAAGATATATTGGCATTTACCATTAACCTTGATGTAGGTCTCATCACCATAGAAAGAATTAGAGAGCTTGTAAGGGTAGTTATCACTAAAGGGTTTAAGGATAGTAGCGGTGGATATGATAAGCTTATTCGCTAGGCGAACACCCTTCGCCCTTGAACCCCATATTCATATCCTTAAGGGCTCTATGTCAAATTTAAAATTCAGGTCGGACTGGAGCATAGAATAGATAAGTAAAAAGGTGAAGACTTCTTGTCCAAGATATCGGGGTGCAGGACACGGACTTTCAGTCAATAATATTTTACTCGTTAGAGCTGGTCTTTTTTAAAATGTCCTTGACAAAGGGTACCAATTATTTTTTTAGGTGGGGGCTATTTAACACTTACCTTTTTTACTTACTTTTGATTTATCATCAGACAACTTAGCTAAAAACCTGTATACTGGATTATTAGTTCCTTCATATCCTATTTTTTTTAACTTTCTATGTATTCTAGTTCCATTAAAATCATATTCAGGTTCTAAGTACAACTTTGTTATTTGTTCTTTGTAGTTATAACTTTTTGCTTAGTATTATTCTCTCTTATACCTAGGAGCCTCCTTTGCTCTAAATAGTCTCTCGGAATAAACCAAGTGTGTTTTTTCAACACTTTACAAAATTACTTTTGTTTTTATCCTCCCGCTTTTTGCAGGAGGTATTTTTTATTTATGAAGTAAAATTGGAAATTCAAGTTCAAAAAACTTTGTTGAATTTCACAAAAACACTTGACTTT